>JAEMGR010000010.1:300000-457801 GCA_016458225.1 Myxococcaceae bacterium JPH2
TGATGGAGGACGACACGCTCCCGAGCGGCTTCTCACTCTCCCAGGACGGAGTGCTGTCCGGCCTCTCGCAGGAGCGCGGCACGTATGTTCTTCACCTGCAGGCGCGAGACCCCCACGGCGTCACGTCAGAGGTGACGAAGGAGCTGGTGGTCCTCGGCCCCAACGTCCCGCTGTCGGTGGCCAATTGGAACATCGAGTGGTTCGGGGACACGCTGCATGGCCCGAGTAACGAGCCACTGCAGTTGGCCAATGCGCAGGCGGTCATCGCCAACGCGGACGTGGACTTCTGGGGTCTGGTCGAGATCGTCGACAACTCGCAGTTCAATGCCTTGAAGGCCCTGCTCCCTGGCTACGACGGCTTCCTCGCCAACGACGCTTCGCGCGTGTCGTCTGGGACATACTATTACGGGCCCGGCGACCAGAAAGAGGGCGTGCTCTATAAGTCAGACGTGGTTCAAGTTCTGCGAGCAGATGTCGTTCTCACGGACTTCCTCTACGAGTTCGCGGGGAGGCCCCCGCTGCGGGTGGACTTGCGCGTCAAGCGAGGCGACACCACGGAGGACGTGACAGCGATCATCGTCCACATGAAGGCCGCTGCGAGTCCGGACGATTACGCGCGCAGGGTTGGCGCGGCAAATGCCCTCAAGAGTTACCTCGACGGGCAACCGACCACTCAGCGAGCCATCGTGCTCGGCGACTGGAACGATGACGTGGACATGTCCATCACTTCCTCCTCGACTGGCCAGCCGTATGACACGCCCTATCGCACGTTCCTCGATGACCCGAGCCGCTACACCTTCACGACCCAGGCCCTGTCACAAAGGGGAGTCGGAAGCACCGCGAGCCGCAACACCTTCATCGATCACCAGCTCGTCACCAATGAGCTGTGGGCCGACTACATGCCCGACTCGACCACGGTGCTCCACCCCAAGATTTCACAGTACAGCTCCACGACCTCCGACCATTACCCCATCCTCAGCCGCTTCAACCTGAGACACTGAGCTGCGCGAATGGGACGCGCTGTCCCATCCAACACCTCGCCTCCTCGCCTCTGACCAGTCCCGTCAGGGTGCGAGGTAGGCGGAGTAGCAGTTCTCAAAGGGATCCGCCCAGGCGCGCACGGCAAAACCTTATCCCGGCCCTTTCGAGGACTTGAAGGAACCGAGCCGCTCCCACTGAATTCGGTGAGCGCCGAACGACCACCAGACGAACGAAACAGTTCCCTTGATGTTTTCGATGGGAACGGGTCCCCAGGCTCTCGAATCGGAACTGTTGTCTCTGTTGTCCCCCATGACGAACACGGTGCCCTCGGGAACAACACAGCCATTGGGCTCCTGAGACCGCTGCATTCCAGCAGGGCAACCTTGATCCGCCCCGGGAAATTCGCGGTGCATGGCGGGCTTCCTCAGGATCACATCGAAGCCGAGCCCATCAATGGATTCCCGGTGAATCACACAGCGCTCATACGTTCCGTCGGCATCGCGCTCAACCAAGCAGTCGTCCGGACGCGCGACGGAGCCAAAGGCTCGACCATCCACGACGGGAACATCATCTTGGACAGCAACAACCTCGCCAGGGAGACCCACAATTCGCTTCACGAAGTCTTTCTCTTCATTCGGCACCTGAAACACGACGACGTCTCCACGCTGAGGGACGCCCCATGAGACCAGAGTGTGCTTGGTGAAAGGGAGTCGAAGGCCATATACACGCTTGTCGACGAGGTACAGATCGCCCAGGAGCAGCGTTGGGTTCATGCTGGAGGAGGGGCTTCGGAACGATTCGGCCCACCCAGACTTGACGCCATTGACGAGCAGGCCCCCAAGCACCCAGAAGCCCAGACACATGAGGATGGTCCTCTTTCTACTAGGAAGCGGCGAGTCGCGAGGGACACGCGAGACGAGCAACACATCGACCACAACCACCATCCAGACCGCGCTCGAAGCAATCATCCCGATGACGGGAGCGAAGAGGACCGTGAGAAGTACAGCCAAGGAAAGGGCCAAGAGCGCGGCGGCTCTGCGCGGCCTTCCGATGATGATGTGGCCAATTCCAGGAGTCGTCAGCAGAGTGGCGATCACCGCAAGAACCCTCCGGGCTCGTCCTGGGGAATAGGGGCCTGTCACGGCGTCAGTCGTCATTGAAAATCGTTCTATCCGACAAGCCAGCACTTGAGAACATCGCCGGCAAGGATGGATTCGTAGCCCATCCCTTTCGAACGGGAATGACTCAGCGCCTCCAACACGCTCCAGCCTGCAATGAGCTCTTTTCCCGTCATGATGCTCGGCGCGCCGTTGATTTGAGTCGGCAGGCCCGGGCCCTATTGTCAATCAATGGCATCCCTCTGGGACGCCCGAAGCTCGCGGACCAAGACCAGGCCGAAGCGCTGCTGAACCTCGAGTCACCTGTTCTTCGCGATGGACGCCGCGCGCCCGTGGCGCAGTCCAATCTGAAATGAGCTGCGGTGCATCGGAGGGTGCCTGACGCGAACGCCCGCCGTGCCAGGGTCCACTCATGCCGGCATCTTGCGCCGCCGGAGGTCAGCACGCGTTCGCCCCCGAGGGGGCGCTTCACGAGGACCTTTCGTTTCGTCGCCACATGCCGTAGCTTGCGCGCGCTTCAGCCGTACCCAGTTCGTTGGTCCCGTAGCTCAGTTGGATAGAGCGGCGGTTTCCTAAACCGCAGGCCACAGGTTCGATTCCTGTCGGGGCCGCTGCCTAAGGGCCGGATTTTCCTGGGGTTTTCGTCTCGGGGGAATCCGGCCGTAGAGAAGGCCGCTCGGGTCGTGGGCACCACGTGGGCAAAAGCCCCGACTGGAGCCCCTCCCGCCCCTGCATCGCTGGCGCTGGCCCCCCTGGCGGACTCATACCGAGAGTGCGTTCCTCCGGTGGCGGGTTGCCCGGCTTGTGCCGAGTCCGCGACAGTCGCCCGCGCGTGTATCCCACATGCCCTTGAGGCTGCTGTCGGGCAGCTTGCGCGCCTCGGGGTCCTGACGCCGGGGCGCCCGTCCGGGGCTCGGGATGGGTCTGGGGGTGCGTCATGACGCGCTCAACCCGCCGGCCGGTCCTCCCGCCTCCGAGCAAAGACAGCCAAGCCCTCCGCGCCGAGCTGCGCGCCCGGATGGCAGCCCCTGTCCGGCGCGCCAACACCGCCCTGCACGACATCCGCGACATCCTGATGCAGGTCCAGGAGACGCTGTCCGACCGCAAGGCCATCCCCGCCAACGTCCTGACGGGCCTTGTCCTCATGGTGGATGCCCTCGCCCTCCAGGCCCAGGAGCGCGACATCGCGGACCTGGACGCCGCCCTCGAGGAGCTGACCGGAAAGGATGGTGCGCGATGAGGCGCATCCTCCGGGAGTTGGACAGGCGGGTCTCCCGCAGTCTGCGCAAGGTGCTCTGCCGCGCGGCTCTCCTGTTGGACCGGGCCATCGGTGCCCTTTCTGTGCGTGAGCTGATGGCGACGGATCGCCCGCCGCGGTCCCACCCCTCCCCGCGTCTTCCTGTCTCGCAGCCGCGGCGCGGTCGCGCGCTGCGCGTCGTGCGCACCGAGTCCCCCGAGGTGCCCCGTGCCGATTGAGCTTTCAGAGTCCGATGTGTCGAGCGCGAGCATCGCGGCTGACCGTGCGCTGTTGCTCGGGCATGCCGACGCGGCCCTGTGTCGCGAGCTGGCTCGGTACGTCCAGGTGATGGCGCCGACCTACCGCGAGGCGCAGGTCGCGTTGCACGAAGTGGAGGGCCTGCGGAGCGACCTCGACTCCGCGGAGTGGACGAACGATGCCGCGGAGACGCGGGCCGACGAGGCAGAGGAGCGCAGCGAGCGCGAGGCTCGGCGCCGCCGGCAGGTTGAGCAGGAGGCGTGCGGCTTCGCGTTCGCGGTGGGGCTCGGATGGGGCGAGGTGTCCCGTGGCTGAAGCCGTCTGGGATTACATCGACCGTCACGTGGCCGAGTTTCGGCGGGTGCAGCTCCTCGTCCGTGCCGTGCGCGGCGGACGGTTCAAGGGATGCAAGCCAAACGGGAGCTGGTGGGTCCGGTTCGGAACTGGGCGCAACGTCCGCAACGTCGTCACCCCCACGCCCATGGAGCTGGTGCTCCAGGTCGCCGTTCTCCGCTGCGGCACGTGCGGCCACAAGACGAGCGGCCACAAGGAGGCTGAGCGCGACGAGGGCACGTGCTCCACGCGCTGCGACTGCGCGCGCTCGCGGGCAGACATCGCCCGGCACCAGTCCACCGCGGCGTGGATTGCCGCCCAGGCGGGGCTGACGGAGTCCGAGGTGTTTCGCGGAATCCGTGGGGTGACGCCGTGACCGTCCGGATTCAGTCGCCCGAGTGTCCGAGCACGACGCCCCCTCCGCCGCGCGCGCCGTCGTGCCCCTGCGGCGCACGCAAGCGCCAGTGCTCGGGGTGCCTCACCTGGTGGTGCGCCGCGCATCACATCCCCCACACCTGCAACCCCGCTCCTCGGGGGGAAGCGTAGTCATGCGCTGGGAAGACGAACACTTCGTGAAGATTTACACGCGCGACACGGTGAACTGGCTCGCGCTCTCCTATGACGCGCGCTGCCTCTTCTTGCAGCTCGTGCGCAAGGTGGACCGCGCCGGCATTCTCACCCTCGGCCGCCACGGTCGCCGTGCCGTAGCGGTCCTGCTGGGTGCGATGGATCTCTGGCCCTCGCGCCTTGAGCCCGCCCTCCGCGAACTGGAGGAGGACGGGTGTCTCCAGGTTGAGGGAGACCGTTTGGTCATCCCCAACTTCTCGGCCGCGCAACAGGCCCGGCAGACGGACCGCGCCCGGAAGGCGGAGCAGCGCGAGCGGGACCGGGCGGACGCCATGTCCTCCGGGGCGACTGCCAGTGTGACTGGCCTGGACATCCAGGCGCAGAACAAGCGCGCTCGGTCACACGACGTCACGCCTGCGGTCACGTCCGGTCACACGGCGTCACACGACGTCACCCTTAGAAGAGACGAGACTAGACGAGAAGAGACGAGACGAGAGGAGACGAGAGGGGATCCGCGCGCAGAAGCGCGCGAGGCCCCCACCTCGCCCTCGCCTCGCCAGGGGCTGACGATGGCGCCGAGCCCCGAGCCTGCCCCCGCCAGGCACGCGGATGGCTCGCTGCCATTCGAGGCGCCGCCAGCAGCAGTGCGCGAGGAGTCTCTCCCAGACGGCCTGATGCGCGTGCACCTGGAGGTCAAGGGCAAACCGTACACGTGGCAGCCGCACCGCGACGACACGGCCGCCCTGGCCCTGTTGGCGCGGGCGAAGGCGGACGGCGCCGGAGTGCCCGAGGTGCTCCAACGCTGGCGCCATGGGCTCGGCGCGCAGTACCGCCAGCGGTGCGACACCCTGCGCGACCTGGTCCAGCGCTGGGAGGCCAACGCGACGCCCGAGCACCGCGCCGGCACGGGTCCGCCGAGCGCCCATGCCGCAGACAAGGCCCGCCGTGCCCCCTCGCACGGCAGCACCTGGGCCAAGAGCCGCACGCCGCACGCAGTGAGCATCCCCAACCCCGACGCCCCCGAGGAGGTCCCCGCCCCATGACGCCCATCAACTCCATCGACCTGCCGCCCTCGGCAGACACCTGCCTCAAGGCCCGCATCATGCGCGCCGCCGCGGAGCACGCGCGCCGCCAGCGCGAGGCCGACGAGATTGTCCTCTGCGATTGCCCCGACCTGCGCCCCGGCATCCCCCATGCCAGGACGCTCGGCGACATGGCGCGCATGGCGCACCAGGCCGAATACGAGTGCAGGCTCCAGCGGGCGGTCATCGAGGGCGAGACGCCCAACGTCCCCCGGCAACTCGCGCGCATGGGGGCCAATAAAGTGCACGTCGATGTCCTGTCGGCCGCGCCTCACAAGCAGCTCGAGCGACGCATCCCGTTGCTTGCGGCGCGGTACTGGTGGGACTCGCTTTCGCTCGATGCGCGCCACGAGTGCGAGGGGCGCCCGGCCATGCGCGCGACCCTCGCGCAGCGCATGCTTGCCCGCGGCCCGCGGCGCCCCTGGCTCGCGCTGCTCGGCGATGCCGACGCCGGCAAGACGCTCGCGGCCACGTATGGCCTGTGGCAGTGGGCGAAGGCATTCCCCTGGAACAGCCGTCCGGGTGGTGGCGTCCAGCGCCGCCCGGGGCTGTTGGTGCGCGTGCAGACGCTGGCGCGGGCCTCGGCGTGGGACGAGATGCACGAGGAGCTGCGCGCCGCCGAAATGCTCGTGCTGGACGACTGGGGCGCCGAGCAGCTCTCCGCTACCGCGGAGGCCGCGCTCACGGAGCTGATGGACGTCCGCTATGGCCGGGGCGCCCTCACCATCATCACCTCGCAGCTCAACTGCGCGGAGATCGCCAAGCGCTTCGACGGCGAGCGCGGCGAGGCAGGCCCGGGGCGAATCTGGCGGCGGGTCAAGGAGCGTGCGCTCGTGCTCGAAGGGGACGTCCTTTGGTCGGGCGACGTGCAGGTGCCCGGGGCCCAGTGGATGGGGGGCGCACGATGAAGCGCACCCCAAGCTCCGAGTTCATGCCCAGGCTCGACAAGGAGCGGCAGGACCTGTGTGTCCAGTGGCAGGACTTCGCGCTCGCGATGGCTGGTGAGTTCCTCGCCCGCTCTCGACGCCTCGCCCATCACAGCGAGGACATTCGGAGCGCGGCGCTCCTCGGACTGGTCGAGGGGGCTCGGAGGTGGCAGCCGGAGCGCGGTGCGTTCTCCACTTGCGTGTATTGGGGGATTCACTGCCGGCTCCAACTCTTCGAGCGGGCAGACGCGCGCGCCGTCACGCTGCCCCATCGCCTGCCCTGGGCCCCTTCGCGGGAGGTGTCCACCAGCGCGCGCCTCACCCGCAACGCATCGGACATGCGCACCGTCGAGGACACCCTGCTCGCCCCTGACTGCGACATCACCGCGGACATCGATGCTCGGAGACTCGTCACGAGCATTGAGCCCGCGCTCGCTGCGCGCATCCTTGCTCGGCGCCAGCATGCCCACCTGCCCCCGACACGTGCGCAGCGAGCCAGGGCCGTGCGTGATGCGCGCTGGTTCATGCACTGGCACTTCGAGGACGGCGCCCTCGCCAGCGCAGCGCGGAAGGCGCGAGTCACGCGGGCAGCCGTCCACGTCGCAGTCGGGCGCGCAGGGGTGCAGTTCGCGGAGATTGCCGACGAAATCCGAACCGAGGCCGACCGGCCGTCGCTGCGCTGAGGACACACCATGCACGCGACTCAGTCAGTCACCAGTACCTCGCCCCTCCGCATCGTCCGCTCGCTCACGCCAACGGGCGAAGTTGAGGCCCTCGTCGCGCAGCTCCAGGCGCTGCCCGAGGGGTGCGCCGCGGCTCGGCTCGCGGAGTCCCGCCTCGCGCAACTCCTCCTGCCTATGCTGGCACGCATCGCCGGGAGCATCGCCCGCGAGTGGGGCGCGCGGCACGAGGATCTCGTCCAAGAGGCGATGGCCGAGACGCTGCGCCTCTGGCGCAAGTACCCGCGGCGCGAGGGCGCGGGTTACGCGGCCTACGTGTCTACCCTCGCTCGCCAGCGCATGCTGACGGCGGCAACAGTCGAGCGCTCAGCCGTGCACGTCACCCGCCACGCGCGGCGCAAGCTGGGGCGGGCCAAGCGCGCTGCCCGCGAGCAGGACATCCCGCTCGCAGATGCGATGGCCGCCCAGGGCCTGGACCCTGACACTCAGCTCGCCCTGGGCGACGGCACCGTCCATGCGGCGATGCCGGTGGACGCGCTGCTCGGCCTGGCTGACGCCAGCGGCGAGGCCCGTGGGGCGCTGGCGTTGATGGAGCGCGCCATGGCGGAGCTGCACCGCCTCCCCCGCCTGGAGCGCGCGGCCCTCTCCGCACGGATGGGCGTGGGCGAGCCCGGAGGGCATCCCGCGTCGGTGGCGACGCTGGCCGAGCGCTGGTCGGTGCCCCACGCGCGCATCCGCGCCATCCAGCAAGCGGCCCTTACGCGTTTGCGCAAGCGCCTCGCGCGCAAGGGAGGTGCCTAATGCCCGTCATCGTCGCGCTGAGGAACGGGACGTGCACCGCGGACGGGTGCGGAGGCGGTATCCGTCGCGGTGAGTTTGTCGAGTACGCGGCCGGCACGGGCGCGCGGCACCTGGAGTGCGCCAACGCGCCCCAGGGCCGCCGCGTCAACCTCCGGGCGGGCATCTGCGCGTGTGGTGCGCGCGTGCCCGCCCGAGAGGGCTCTCTCGTCCTGGCCGGGGAGCGGGAGCAGGCCGGGCGCTACATCAAGCGGTGGCGGGTCCGCTGCGCGCGATGTTACCCATGACGATAGGCACGCCCAGTAGATACTGAACGGGCGTGGCGTGCCTTCACCGGGAGGCGATGATCTACCGTTTGCCCTTTTCGGCGAGGGGCGAATGCTTTACGTCACCACACTGGTACTCCTGGCAGCATCATCGCTTCCCGATGGAGGCACGACAGCGCTGGGCGAGCCCCAATACCTGGACGCAGGCACTGCCAGAAGGTCGGAAACTGGCAGCGAGGTATCGCCTAAGGCGATGGAGCGTTCTGACGGCAGAACTCCGATGAAGCTCGCAGATGGCTCGCCGAACATGGCGTACTTCAACCCTCCAAGCGGATATCGCAGTGCCGAGGGATTCCAGAAAGCGCGCTGGGGAATGTCGCCAGCCGAGGTGCAGAAACTCTACCCCAGCCTTCAGCAAGTTCAAGACGGGGTATGGGCGTTAAGCGGAACGACGGCGGACCTCGACACGCAATCGTTCTTCTTCTTCGCACGCAATCGCTTGGCAGTGGTAATGGTCAACGTCAACGATTTGCATTCATCACCCGACCAGTATGAGGCCGACTACAGGTCTCTCAAAGACTTACTCCAGCGCAAATACGGAAAGCCAAGCATCGACGAAACAACCTGGAAGCAGGAGCTGTTCAGAGGTGACCCGAAGAACTTCGGGACAGCGCTCCTTCTGGGGCACGTCGAATTAAAGGCCAAATGGAATGGTCCTGAAACAGTAATCAGTATCACTGCCCAGGGGAAAGGAAGCCGAGTGCTCGTGCAACTAGGGTACGCGAGCGTAAGGCTCGCGTTGCAACTCCAGAATGAGATCGCTGATCGCGCGACAGACGACTTGTAGCGCCTATAATAACCAGCATCGAGGCAGTCCCACGCGGCCTCTCAATCAGTTCAGAGAATACCTCAGGCTCGTCAAGGAGAATGTAACACCCATCGCAAGACCGACTGACACAGTCACTCCGCCGGTGGGCAACACTATAACCGGAATAATCCCGGCGCTGCTGCCCATATAAAACTTCAGCGCGCGACTTGGCCGATAGTCCACGGAATTTGCCAGCAGCGTTGCCCCCGAGGCAATCGCGGCAGTTGTTGCCACGTTGCCGCGGAACTCCACATCACCCAGGTCATTCCGGCGATACTCCGCAAGCCCATAAACACTCTCGTTTTCATTGCCGAACCCAGCACCGAACTTGGAAATGGACGTGTCCGTTGAAGGCATTACGCGCCTCCACGACTCGAATGTGGGCACCGCCACTGCGGAGACGGAGTCGAGCGTCAGCACCGTTGCGAATGTGCTCGATCGCGACACAGTGACGATCGCGTAGCGGGCAGTCGCCGGGACCTGGGACTGAAGCGCGAAGCGTGAGTAGGTGTTCGCGGGAGTGGTAGCGCCTCCCAGTGACACAGTGACATTCGAAACAGCGACAAAGGCGGAGTTCAGAAACTCAAACACGAGGAGCCCTGCCGCTACGTTAGCCGTATCCTGCTTTGCGTAGGCAGACACAATCCACGTCTCCCCGCCACGGACAACGAACGGCTGCGACGAGATGCTCGTAGCGGCGCTTGGGATGAATCGCAACGCCGACGAGCCTGCATAGGCGTCTGAGGTGAACCCAACCGAGGCTCCCCACGCTCCCGAATTGAGCACCCATGCATCGGGCGGGGCGTTCACACCTGACGTGGCTGCCTCAAAGTCACTGTTGAGCGGGAGTGCCGCGTACGATACCCGAGGGAACAACATACGCGGCTCGACATACCGAGGAGCGAGAGCCACCTCCGCGCTCGCCGCTCCCAGGTTCCCCGTCCTGTCCCTCCCCACGACTCGCGCGTAGTAGCTCGCGCCAGGCGTGAGGTCGGCCACCTCGAAGCGCGTCGCCCTCGATGCCGTCTTGAACGTGCCCGACGACGGAGCGAACCCAGCCGTCGGGCTCACGTGTAGCTCGTAGCTGTCCCACGTGGCGCCGCTCGCGGACGCTTTGAACGTGAGCGCGAAGCCGTTGACCGTCGGGGTCGGCACGAGATCCACCGGGGCCGAGGGGCCGGTGAATGGCGCCGAGGGCGCGCACCCGGGCGCCGCCTCGCGCTGCATCCATTGCATGATCGACGTCGAGGGCGCGCCGCGGAGCTGCACGGTAGTCCGCGCCTCTCCATTGCTGCCGCACTCGCACTCGATGGACACAACGCCGAGAGCCTGGTCCGTGTCGAAGTGCACGCCGTTGGCGCCGACGGCCACCAGGTCCGACACCTCGAGGTGCCAGTGCACACCCTGGAGGCGCATCGTGACCTGGAGGGCCGCGCGCGACAGGTCCGCAATCGCCGCATCCGCCAGGCGCTGGGCCTCGGGCGCGGTGTTGATGTTGCTGGTGCTGGCCTCCGCCACCTGCATCCAGCGGCGCCCATAGAGCGCGCGGGCCGTCGGGTTCTCGGCGTACACCTTCTTTCGTCGCGCGAGCCCGGTGGAGTCCTTGTCCGCCTTGTCCGAGTACACCACCTCGACGTCCGTCCGGATGTCGGCGAGCGACTGGGCCACGCTCGACAGCTCCACGTAGTGCTCGGGCCCGTACCGCCACACGGGCGCCGTCGCGAGGCGGTCGGGGCTCCACAGGCTGAGCGCCCAGGCGTTGGTGTCCGCGCGCCACCTGTAGCGCACGTCCCAGCCAATCTGGCCGGCTAGCTCGCGGAGAGCATCGAGGACGGGCCCCGTGCGCTGGAGGTACTTGCCGCGCATGCTGAGCGGATCCACGGGCACGTACAGGCCCACGCCGAGTTGCGCCGGGAGCGAGCCCAAGCCCCAGTCGTTGAGGATGGCTTGCATGACGACCTGCACCGGGGTTCCCGCGTCGCTGCCGTACTCCTTCTCTGACTCCGCGAACGTGTCTTGGATGACGCTGGCCGCGTCCAAGCACGTGGCGTTGATCTCCTCGGCGCCGACGTCGAGCTGGTCGATTCGGCCTCGGAACACCTCGCGGAAACCGTCGGTCACCAGCGGCGAGGAGCGCGCAGTGCCGAGGGGCACCGTCGCTACCTCAATCAGCACCCACGCGCCGACGCGCAAGATCGGCCCCGCGCTGTTGAGGGCGCTGCTGGCCACGAGCGGGGCCAAGGACAGCGCCCGGCCATCGGGCCCGTTGCGAGCAACACTCAGGGTCGCCTGGGCCACCTGGGCGTCCAGGTTGGTGCTCCACTTGGCCCCCATGAGCATGTCGCCGCCCATGAGGGTTGAGAGGTCCACCCACTGTGTGCCGCGCAGAACGCGGACACGGAGGACAGAGGCGAATCCGGCCGCGCACTCAAGGGCGGCCCGGTCCTGCAATGACAGCGCGCGCATGCAATCTCCTGACGGGTGGTGAGTCCGTCAGGAGGAAGGGGCGCCGACTCAGGCGCGCGGGACAGGCACCGTCACGGCCGGGATGCCGAGCGCGGGCGTGGGCGCGGACTGGACGTCATCCAGGTACGGCAGCCGGCGGAACCCCAAGACATCCTGTCGGTAGCGCATGCTCGGCCATGCCCTGACGCGCGCGCCGGCCTGGTACGCATCGGCGAGGGTGAGCGTCTTGTGGCCCCCGCCCGTGGCGCCCACGACGCACCCGGCGCCCACGTAGATCATGACGTGCTCGGGGTCGCCGCCCTTCCCGTAGAGCACCAGGTCCCCGGGCTGCAGGTCGGCCTCGCTCGCGACGGGCGTGCACTCGGCCCACAAGACGTCCGTGTTGTGGGTGGGGCGCCAGTCAGGCCCTCCGGCCTGGTGCAGTGACCAAGTCACCAGACCGGAGCAATCGAAGACTCTCGGGCCCTCGATGTCCGAGCGCTCGCCCTTCCCGCCCCATCGATAGGGGGCGTTCATCTGCGACAGGGCGGAAGCGAGGAAGACGGCGCGGCGGGGGGACGTGGACATGACGTGACTCCGGGGGACTGCGGGTGCACTCCCCGGAAGGGGCGTCTGGTGCCCAATGAATGGCAGCGCTATCCTGGCAAGGCAGAACAAACCATCAAATCAGGAGAACCAAATGCGAATGGCGATCATCGCAGGGCTGATGGCTGTCGGGATGCTGGCCGGCTGTGGCGGCGAAGAGGGCGCCTCGATGGCGGAGAGCCTCAACGCGGATTCCGCCACTGGGGTGTCTGCACAGCCCCTGAGCGTCTGCACGACGGCCTGCTACTACGCGTATAAGGACTGCATGCGGTCCGCCAACGGTAACGCCTCCGCGGAAGATGTCTGCGATAACGAATGGGACGCCTGCATTGTCGCGTGTCCCCCCAGACAACACTGACGGCGTGGGAACTGTGCAGTAGCGCCTACGCAGCCCCCTCCCCTGCACTACCGGCTTGTCGTAGAGGGCGGGCCGCGAGTCATCCGCGGCCCGCTCAAACAGCCCTACTGGCGCGCGCGCTGCTCCGTCTTCCACTCCTCCAACGCGTCGAGGCGCAGCTCCACCAGCCGCAGCGCGCTCTCGTGCTCCCCGACGCGGCGCAGCTCCGCCTTGATCTCCCGGACATCGGAGGCAACGGCGCCCATGCTCTGCACCAACAAGGGCACCTGCTCCACCGCCGCCTCCTGTCGCGACTGGCGACGGGAGAGCAGGCCGTGCAGGAGCGGGACGAGGACCTGGCTCACGGCCAGGGTGAACACGGCGGTTTCGATGGAGGGCGGCATGCCCCCGAGAAGGGGCGTCAGGGTGCGGACTTCCGCGGCGCGCGGGGCTTCCTGGGTGCCGCAACGCTCGGCTTGAGGCGGGAGGAGAAGGCGCCCCGGGCCTTGGCGGCGCGGTTGCGGTTGCGCGTGGCCCTCGCCTTGGCGGCGCGCTCGGCGCGGGCCTGCCGGTGGGCGGCGGCCTCGTCGGGCGTCGCGTAGCGCTCGGCCAGGAGCGCCACCTCGACGCGCGGGTTCTTCGGGTCGTCCTCGCGCTGCGCGTGGATGGTCACCACCTGGTCGTCATCCAACCACGCGACGTCATTGAGCGAGTCGCACAAGACCTTGAGCACGTTGTCCAAGTCGCCCGAGCGGCGCGGCCGAAACGCGGTGACGCTGATGTAGACGGGGCCCGCCAGGGGCTGGATGCGGCGGAGCGCTGCGCCCTGTGCCACCCCCGCCTTGTACGCCTTGGCTTCATCGGAGGGCACAAGCCCGCGGCCACGTGCTGGCACCCAATACGTGTTGGCTGACGGCGGATACGGGAGGGAGAAATAGAGGGTCGCGTTCATGCATCGCAGAAGGGCCGTCCCTTCCCGCCGACATGCGCGATGCGACCTTGAAGCGGGTGGTGACCTGGTGCCTGTGCGTGGTGCGCCCGCCGCCTCGCCCCGGACTCGTCCCCCTGGATGGCTGGGCACTCACGCCACCGGGGCCGGAGCTGCCACCCATCCGGGACGCGGGACACGGGCGGCGAGTGCTGGGCGGCTACAGGCCGGAGCGGTCGAGCCTGGGCGGCATCGGCGCGCCGCCACAGGGAGGCACGGGCGTCACGCCCTCGCGTGTGCTGGGCGGGACGGTCTCCACCGTGCTGCGGTGAGTGGCGCTCGTGGGCGTGCCCCTCGAGCTGCGATGCCGGCTCTGACTACGGACGCAGGCGGCGGGCGAGCTTCGCCCCGCGGTGGCGCTCTCGCCGGGCCTTCTTGGGGCGCCAGACTGCCCACTCGCTGGGCTTCAGCTCGACATCGGCAAGAGGACAGGCGGAGGGCATGCGGTGGCGGAAATCCGGGGTGGTCGACATCGACTCCCCATCCCAGAGAACCGCACGGCATCGCTTGCAGATGGCTTGTCGCGGCGGGGGCAGTTCCTCGGGCATGTGCATCCTCTCGTGCCTGCAGCGCGGGCCGCAGCATGACGTGGCCGCCGAGCGTACCGGACAAGGCCCGGACGAAGTGAGCGGCGCCCCTTCCCCCCGGGCATGCATGACTCGGACGTCCGCCCTCCCCTGCGCCAGCTCGTAGCCGCGCTGACTCCTGATGCCCTGGTGCTCGACGAGCTGGGGCTGGACCACGGCCGAGTCCGCGTGGATGTGGCCACCCTCGCCCCTGACGCCCTGCACGGATACGAAATCAAGGCGGACGCGGACACCCTCCGACGCCTGCCGGGACAGGTGGACGCCTACAGCGCGGCCCTCGACAGGTGCACGCTCGTGGTCGGTCCCGCCCACCTGGACGCGGTGACCAAGCTCGTGCCCGCGTGGTGGGGGCTGATGCTGGCGCGCTGGGAGGCGGACACGCTCGAGCTGCAGTCGGTGCGGCGCGGGCGACGGAACCCCGAGCCCGACGCGGCGGCCACAGTGCGACTGCTCTGGCGCACAGAAGCGCTCGCCCTCCTGGAGTCGCGCAACGCGGCCAAGGGGCTGCGGAACAAGTCCAAGGCGGCCCTGTACCGGCGCCTGTGCGCGGAGCTGCCAGCGGCCCGGCTGCGTGCGGAGGTGCGGCGGGCGCTGGTGGCGCGGGGCGACTGGCGCAGGTGACCGGCGCGCGCCCATCGCACCATTGTGAAAGATGGGGCGCCGGCGGGGTTTGGCTTGGGAGTCACTGATGAGCCCAACAGCGCCCTATGGGCTCATCAGTGAAGTAGCGGCTGGGTCACCTGGCGATAGCAGTGACCGCGCAGGCCCACTGGATGTTGTCGCTCTTGTGTCGATTGTTCTGCCACTGCAGCGGCTGGAGATTGGAGAGGTCATCGGTGCCGTTATGCGCAACCGGACGGATGTGATCGATCTCCCACCCGGCGTCCGAGTCCGTGTTGCCATACTGGTCGAGATGGATCCACGCGCCACAGGCGTCCTTCCTCACGCGGTTCGGATCCGCGCCGACAACAATCTGCGCCTTGTTCCAGACCGCCTGAACTTCCAGTGGCGAGAACGCCGCCCCCGTCCGCTTGCTGCCAACCTTCCGCATCTCGACTCCTCCTGTCTGCTGGACTCCACGCATTTGAGTACAGCGTATGACTTTAGGTACTGCCCTCCAGGGAGGGGCGGCCGCGCCTCAGTACGGGTCGCCCCATCGACATCCACGACTCCGCGTATTTCGAGCGAAGAGAACGCGGGGCGCACACGTGGAACATGGGGCGCGGCGGCGAGGTGGGATAAGTGGGACAGCCCGCCCCCCTCGGGGTGGGAAACCGGCCGGAGGGCCGCCGGACAGGATTGCTCGGCGCGCAAAAATCCGAGGCTCTGCGAATCTCCAAAATTTCCCGCCTATCTCTGAGACGACCCCCCGATTTTTTCCCAACCTCGGGGCCTGGGTGGCCTCTGGTGCGTTCCTCCTTCGTCGCGGCTGGGCAACTACCCAGTTCTTGGGTGGTTGTTTGGCGGCCCTCTGGCGCCCCTTCAGGGGGACATGACCAAACCCAAGACCGCTGTAGAGGCGCAGTCGCAGTCCCACGCCGCCGAGGAGCAGACCGAGAACGCCGCTGACGCTCCGTCAGGAGTGCCGCGCGCCTCCCTGCCCGAGCCGCGCGTCATCCCCTGGCGCGAGGAGACCCGCCCCGTGCGGATGGAGGACATCGCATCCATCGTCACGGCCGGCGCGGCGTTCGTCGGGGCGCTGCACGTCTGCGGCGACAACGGCATGCACATGCACAAGGAGGCCGTGTCCTCCATCGCGGCCTCGGTGCTCCGGCTCATGGCGCGCGCCGAGCAGCTCGCGACGCCGCCGGTCGCGCAGGAGTAGCCGCCCCTTCTTGGGGGCATGGCACGGCACCGGGAGGAACCAGAGGCGGACATCCCCGAGGGGGTGAGCATCAAGCCTCTCGACAGTTACAGGCCGATCAACAAGCCGGGCCCTGCCACCACGTTGACGGAGCGGCTTGGGTTCGAGCTGTGCCGCTGCATCGCCGAGGGCTTCACGCTCCGCGATGCGGCGCACCTGTCCGGGACGACGGACACCGTCGTCCAGGGCTGGCTCGCGCGCGGGCGCGATGCCATCGAGCGCGGAGAGACGAACATCTACACGGCGTTCGTCATGGAGTACGGCGCCGCTGGTGCGCATTTCCGCGGTGCTCTCATGCGGGCGCAGCTCGACAACATCGGCAACCGCGCGTTCAACGACAAGGGAGTCCACTGGCGGCTGGCTGTGTCCGACCCGAAGAACTTCGCTCGCGTCCGCACCGAGGACGCCGAGAAGGGCGCCTTCGACATGGTGTCGCCTGACGACGCCCAGAAAACGCTCGCGGATCGCCTCTCGCGGTTCCTCGGCGACGAGGAGCGCAAGGCCACGTTGCCACCGCCGGCCGCCCCTTCCCCTCGGGTATGACCAAGGCCAAAGAAGTCACGCAGGACGCGGACCCTCTCGCTGGACTCCCTGTCGTCCGCCCCGAGACGCACGGGCGCCACTCGACGCTGGATAGGTTGGCGCTCCGGTTGCGCGAGCGCTTCGGCGGCGTGGAAGGATTCGCGGACAAACTCGGGCTCACCACGCAGGAGCTGCTGGTCCTGTTCTACGAGCCGGAGTACTCGCTTCGCCCCGCGCAGCAGTCCCCGGACATGCTGGACCCGGCGCTCGCAACGTGGCGCACGTGGTTTCTCCTCGGAGGGCGCGGCGCGGGCAAGACTCACGCTGGCGCCTCCGCTGTCATCCGGGAGGCGCGCGCGGACCCCGAGGCGCGCATCCTGATTGTGGGTCCGACCTACACGGAGATCCAAAAGAACCAGCTCGAAGGTCCGAGTGGCATCATCACTCTGTCGCCGCCCTGGTTCCGCCCCGAGCACCTGAAGTCGAAGAAGCAACTCGTCTGGCCAAACGGAGTGAAGGCTGACTACCTGCCCGCGGCGGACGCGGACAAGTTCCGCGGCTACGGATACACCTTCGAGTGGTTGGACGAGATCGTGGCGTGGAAGAAGGACCCGGTTGCGGTGTGGAAGGAGTGCGGGCGCGTCGGGCGCGGCAGCTCCTCGAGGATGCGGAAGCTCGGCCTTTCCTCGCGCAAGGTCATCACGACGACGCCCGCGCCGACGGAGCTATTTCGCGAAATCCTCAAGGACCGCAAGGGGCTCGTGCTCTCGCGCTCCAGCACGTTGGACAACAGCGTCAACCTGGATGCGGACTACGTGCTCCAGGCGCGGGACGCCGCGGCGTCTGCGATTGGCCGCCGCGAGTTCTACGGGGAACTGGAGTTCAACCTGGACCCTGCGCTGTTCCGCGCCGTGCGATGGGACAAGACGCGCATCGACCCGAAGGACATGCCGAAGGAGTTCGACTTCGTCGTTGTCTCGATTGACCCCGCGACGGGAGAGAAAAAGTCAGCAGACATGCACGGCATTGTCGTGGTCGGAGTGCGGCGCGAAGCCGACGGGAGGGAGCACTCGTACGTCCTGGCGGACCTCTCACTCCGGAGTCCCGAGCCCAGCGCGTGGGCGCGGAAGGCCGTGGATGCGCTGCGGGCATGGACGCCTTTTGCGAAGCTGGATGATGGCGGACGCCCGCGAGCGTGGATCTTCGCTGAGACGAACACGGCCGGGCGAGGCATGGTGGAGCACGTCATCGGTTCGATCGCCAAAGTGAAGCTACTCACCGAGCGCGCCCGCAACTCAAAAGCCGAACGCGCAGCTCCGGTGTCAGTACAGGCGGAGGCCGGGCTCGTGCACATGGTGGGGCGCCACAAGGACCTGGAGGAGCAGCTCTCGCGCTTCACCGGCCAAGCCGGAGGGCACGCCCGGGATGACCGCGTGGATGCCATGGTCTGGCCCATCTACAAGCACGTCGTGCGGCGGCGGACGAACGTGGGGGCGGCGGGCAGCGAGCCGGAGTGATTGAGGGTCCGCATGCGTTCACGTAGCATTAGGCCATATGAAGAAGCATCTGCTCATGCAGGACCAGCGATTCAAAAAATACGCAGCCACCATTAGAGAGCTGACGGTCAATAGCGTCGTTGGGGAGGCGTACAGGGGCGCCCTCCGGCTCGAAACGCAGAGGGACTCCATAGCCGCATCGCTTGCCCTGCTGCGCAAGCTGGCTACGCTTGACACAAGCTTGGTGCCGGACGACATCGTTACTGCTGCCGCAACGCATGCTGAGGCTCTGTCCAATGTGCTGGAGTCGACGGCGGTGTTTCATAACCAAAGAAGTAGCAGCACGGCACAGTTCGGCACCCTTCAGAATACGATCGCGGTAACGTACCCGGCGCTCTTCACTGCCTCCATTCCGCTGATTGTTGCCAATCACGATCTCTCGGTAGACGAGCAAGAGCGCCGACAAGGACTGACGACATATGCGGCCGAAGTAATGGAGACCAAGAAGGCGATTGACGACCTGCTCGCCACTGCCCGCGAATCAGTCAAGACTACTATCGCCATCGACAAGTCAGAGCACTTTGCCCTTGAGTCCAACATTCACTCTGCAACTGCTACACAGTGGTTGAATACGGTGTTGGGGGTCAGTGCTTTTGCGCTGTTTCTCGCCGGAGCCTCCATGTTGTTCCCGCCCTCTATTCCTGACACATTGAGCGCTCCAGCATTGCTAGTTGCTCTCGCGCCGCGCGTCGTCATTCTGTCTGTCGTCTTCTATGGCCTTGCGCTCGCGGGGCGGAACTACAGGGCGAGCCAGCACAACGCCATAGTCAACAGGCATCGAGCACTGGCATTGAAGACCTTCGCGGTCCTGGGTGAGACGACATCCGACCAGAAGGTCAAGGATGTGCTACTCGCCCAGGCCGCTAGCACGATCTTCGCGGCGCAGCCGAGCGGCTACTCCGTGGACCAGGCAGAGCCTCTCCCCCAGGCGACGGCTGTTGAGCTGCTTCAGCGACTCGGCTCGAAGTAGAGCCGGCACTCCCGATGCAACTTGCCGCCCCTTCTGGGCGGCATGCCCTCTCTCTTTCGACGCGCATTGAAGGCGCTCGGCTTCATCGGCGCTGGCATCAAACGTCTCGCCTACTCGCTGCCCCTCTGGAGCTACGGCCCTCGGAGGGGCGCCCGCGAAGTCCTCGCCGCGTACCGCGAGGACGACTGGTTGCGCACCGTCGTGGACACCGTCGCCGATGGCGTCGCCACGCCCCGGTGGCGCGTTTATAAACTACGCGCCGGGGCCGAGAAGCATGTGGACCCGCGCTGGAAGTCCCTCGACCGATGGGAGAGGCGCAAGGCGATTGACGGTGCCGTGGCGCAGGGCGAACTGGTGGAGCTGGAGCGGCACGAACTGCTAGCGCTCATGGAGTCGCCGCACCCTGTGTACTCGGGCCGCGAGTACCGCAAGCTCGCCCAGATTCACGTGGACCTCGTAGGGGAAGCATTCATGGTGCTTCTCCGGGATGAAGCCGGCCGCATCGTCGGCTGGGAGCTGGTGCCCCCGCACTGCGTGACGATGACGCCGCAGCGCGAGCGACGAACGTTCTTTGTCTCCTATGGGCGGTTCTTCGGATTCATCCCCGAGGGCGATGTCCTCTGGCCGAAGTCGCTCGACCCCGAGGATCCGGACGGCCGCGGAGCCGGGCGCGGCATGGCGTTGGGTGACAAGCTCGACACGATCGAGGCCATCGACAAGGCGACGAAGGCGACCTTCGAGCGCGGCGGCATCCCGACTGCTGTCATCGGTCTTGGCACGAAGAATACAGACGACGGGAGCACGACGTCCGAGGCAGCGGCTGACCTGGAGAAGCGATTCGCCGCGGAGCACCAGGGACCTAGGAACGCCGGCAAGGTCTGGGTAGCGCCCACCGGAGTTTCGCTGGCGCAGGTGCAGGTGAACTACCGCGAGCTGCAAACGAAGGAGATTGCCGCCGCGCTGCGCGCCTACGTGCGCCAGGCGTTCAACGTGCCGCCGGAGTTGGTGGGCGATCTCTCCAGCAGTAACCGCAGCACCTCGGAGGCGGCCAAGTATCACCTTGCGGAGTATGCGATTGCACCGCGCCTGGAGTTCTGGCGGGCGTTTCTCCAACACCGCCTGGTGCCGCTCGTGGACCGCGGTGTCATCCTCGATTACGACGACCCGCGGCCCCAGGAGTGGGACCGGACGTTCCGCGCGATGACGACCCCGGCGGCCGAGCACGTCCAGTTTAACGAGTACCGCGCCTTCGCTGGGTTGCCTGCGCTCCCGGAGCTGGAGGGCAAGCGCCCCGGGGCGATGCCAGGGGCTGGACCTGGCGGCGGGAACAACGTCGAGAGCGCCGCGGCCAACGCGACGCCCGAGCCGCCGCGCGACCGGAGAGGCGAAGAGGACCGCGTCTAGCGCCCCTTATCAGGGGCATGGCCAAGCTCCGTCAGAAGCTGCTCTCCGCCAGTGCTCCGCCCGCCGCGGGCGGAGTGCCGGTGTTCCGCATCACCTCCTCCAACCTCGACCGCCACCGCGACCGCGTCCTGGGCATCAAGGCCGAGGGCGCCGAGGTGCGCGTCCCGCTGCTGTGGCAGCACGACCGGTGGAGCCCTGCCATTGGGCAGGCTCGCTGCTACCGCGAGGGCGACGTCTGGGTCATGGAGCCCATCTTCGATGGCCTCGACGAAACCTCGAAGCTGGTCTCCGCGAAGGTGAAGGCGGGCACGCTCGGCGCCTGCTCCATCGGGTTCGTGGACGTCGATGGTTCCGCGCCCGTGCCCAACCAGGAAGGCGGCTACGACTACCCGCTGGTCGAACTGGTGGAGGTCTCCATCGTCAACGTGCCGGCCAACGCGGACGCGGTGCGCCTGCGTGCACTGCACGAGCGCGAGTCACCGGGCCGGAGCTTGCGCCAGGCCATGGCGAAGCTGCTCGAAAGCCACGTCGCGGTGCTGGGTGTGCTCGCGAAGGCAGACGATGAAGCGCTCGAGGAGCCCGAGGAGGACGCGGAGCCGGAGGACAAGGAGGCGCCGGAGGGCGAGGAGTCCGCGCCCGAGGATGCCGAGTCCGAGCCGGCGGACGGAGAGGAGCCGCCCACGCCGAAGTCCTTCGCCGCCGCGATGCTCGCGCACCAGGAGGCCGCGGCGCGAATGGCTGACGCATTCCTCGCGACGGGCGCGGAGGATGACGTGCTCGTGCCGCTGGCCGAGTCCATCCGCGATGGCCAGTCCATCGGCGTCCTCAAGGACTGGATGGCCGCGCTCGAAGGCTCGCCCGAAGAGGAGTCCACGGAAACGCCGGAGGAAGAGGCCGAGGAGCAGGAGGAGCAGGAGCCGGAGGACGAGGAGGACATCCCGCCCGAGGAGTTGAAGGAACTGCGCCGCCGCGTCGCGAAGGGTTACGGCTTCTCCTCCCTGCACGTCAGCACGTTCAGCGTCCGCAACCTGCGCTCGTACGACGCGCTCCTCTGAGTTGGGCGCCCCTTATCTCTCTCACACCGCATTGCAGAGGTTGATCATGTCCACGACGACGAAGCCCAAGGCGAAGTCCACCACCGACACCACCCCGCCTCTCGCCCTGCCGCCGCAGCTCCAGCGCGCGGTGGAGGTCTCCGCGACCAAGGCCGTGGAGGCCGCCATCGCCTCGCGCCCCAGCGCGCCACCCAACGCCGGGCCGTACACCTCCGGCGCGAAGGATCTCCAGCTCGACCTGAGCGAACCCAGCCGGCAGGCGAAGCTGTATGCGCACACGGGACTCCGGATGAAGGCTGCGTACCTCGCCCGCGCGAAGGCACTGGGCCAGGCGCAGGGCGAGCACTTCGACAAGCTCGGGAAGTTCATTGAGCGCACCAAGGCGCTCGGTCAGTTCGCCTCCGTCTTCGAGCAGGGAGGCTCCTTCCTGCGCGAGACGGTCTCCACGGAGTTGGTGGAGTTGATTCGCCCGAACAGCATCCTCTTCCGCGCCGGGGTCCGGACAATCTCCAACTACGGCGCCAAGCTCACCATGGGCGTGGTGGACGAGGGAGTCCAGGTCTACTGGTCGGCGGAGGGGCGGCCGGCCGCGCTCTCCACCATGAAGGGCGGAGCGTTGGTCCTCAACGCCCACAAGCTCATCGCGCGGGCTCGCGTTTCGAACGATCTTCTCCGGCTCGGCACCATCGACTCGTCGGCGCTCATCGGCCAGGACATGAGCGCCGCGGTGGCCCAGGAGGTGGACATCACGGGCATCAAGGGCACCGGCCCCTCGAAGCCCAACGGCGTCCGCTCCCAGATGGACTCGGGCAACGTGGTCGCCAGCTCCGGGACGACGGCGGCCAACAAGATCACCGACACCGACGCGGCGATGAAGTTGGTCGAGAAGGCGAACATCCCGGGCGGGCTGGAGGCGAACAAGGCGTTCTACTACTGCTCCACGGACACGTTCTACGCGCTCCGCCAGACGCGCGACAACGCGGGCTGGGTGTTCCCGGAGCTGCGCGACGCGACGGCGCCGAAGCTCAACGGCTTCCCGGTGATTCGCGGGGAGCTGCTCGCCGGGGACAAGACGCTCGGGTTCGGCCTGGCCGCGCAGCTCATTTTCGGAGAGGCCGTGCCGCTCGAGGTGGCGACGGGCGAGGACGCCGACGACTTCAGCTCGGACCTGTTCACGATGCGCGGTGTCACCCAGGTGGACTGGCTGCTCCGCTACCGCCAGGCGTTCGGCGAGGTGACCGGCATCAACTACTGACACCTCGGGCCGGCGCTCGCTTGGGCCGGCCCGCTCCTCCCTCTCACTGCACCACCAGGAGCACTATGCACTCTGACATCGTCAACATCGGGCACCGGTACAAGGCCGACGTCCAGGCCGTCCCGCCGGCCAGCGCCGCGGCGGGTACGCGCAACGGCAACACCATCAACGTGAGCGGCTACGGCTCCGGCACCATCGTCGCCAACGTCGGCGCCGCGAGCGGCACGCCGACCGCAACTACCATCACCTACGCGCTCCAGACGAGTGCGACGGCGGACGGCTCCAGTGGATGGGTGGCGTTGAAGGACATCGACAACAACGCGGTCGTGCTCACCGCCACGGCCGGCGGAGTCGCGGCGGAGAAGGACTTCAATCTCCAGTATGCGACCCCGGGGCATTCCTTCATCCGCACCGTGGAGACGGTGGCGTTCACCGGAGGGACGGCGCCCGCGGTCGTGACGGGCGCGACGTTCGTCTTGGGTGGCGGGCGGCGTCTGCCTCTGTAGTTGGCGCGACGCTCCCGGTCGTGCTGACGCGGGCCGGGAGGTGGATTCGTCCGCCTCCCGGCCCTTCTTTCGTCTGAGGTGCACATGCCCGTTGAAGATTTGCTCACCGTCGCGCAGCTCCCCGCCAGCGTGCGCGACACCGCCGACCCCGAGCGGCTCCCTCTGCACATCACGGCCGCGTCGCTCGCGCTCGCGGAGTACGTCGGCTATCCCCTGCACCGCCGGACGGGCATCATCGAGGCCGTGGCCAGCCAGGGCGGCGCGTACCTGTGGCTGGGCTCCGGCGCCGTGCGGCAGGTGACGCGTGTCGTGGTGCGCGGCGCCGAGGTGCCTCCGGACGCGTACGCGCTGGAGTCGCCGCGCATGGGCCGCATGGTGGCGCGCGGGCGGCGCGGGCCGTTCACGGGTACCTGGACAACGGGCGTGTCGTCCACGCCATTGGACGCCGAGGCCACGGGGGAAGTTGTCGTCACCTACGACGCGGGCTGGGTGACGCCCGGTCAGGCCGCGTTGGACCCATCGCTCGCGGTGGATCTGCCCGCGCACGTGGCGCTCGCCGCGCAGCTCGTGGCCACTGCGATGATTCAGCGTGACGGCGCGGAGGACGATGTCGTCTCGGAGTCCATCGGCGATACGTCGCTGACGCGGACGACAGGCGAGGACGGCCAGGTAGCCGCGCTGCCCGCCCGCGCACGGCAGTTCGTGGCCCAGTACATCCGCCCGCGTGTGGGGGTGTCGTCGTGACGCTACTCGGGCACCGATTCAACCAGCGGTTTCACCTCGCGCGGCTGCTCCAGTCCGATGCCCGCGGCATGACCGAGTACGCGGACCCCGTGCCGTATCGGTGCCGCTACCAGGGCAGCACGCGCCGCGTGGTGGACACCAATGGGGACATGGCCGTGACGGAGGGCGTCTACTACACCCCTGTCGAGGTGCGCTCCGGTGACCTGCTTTGGCGTCCTGGGGATGACCCCCAAGACGAGTCCATGGGGAGACCACCTCTCCGCGTCACTCCTCGCTACAACATGAGCGGCAATCTCGACCACTACGAGGTGTTCGTCTGATGGGCGCCACTCTTCGAGACGTCGAACTGCACGTGGCCCAGGTGCTCGATGCGGCCGGGCTCGGTCTGTCGATGTCGAGCAAACCTCCGTCGCTCTACGTGGGGCGGTTCCCCGAGCAGGCTCGCCACGCGCTCGTGGTCGTGCGCGAGGTGGCGGGCGATGCCCCGCTCGACTACCTCGGCACGGGCCGGAGCTGGCTCGCGCCCGATGTGCAGGTCTACGTCCGCGGCGAGCCCCGTCAGTACCAGGCCGCCCAAGCGCTGGCGCGGCGTTGCTGGTCAGTCCTTCACCGGGCGCAGGTGCCCGGGTACTCGTCGTGCCTGGCGCAGGGAATGCCCAGCTACATGGGGCCGGACGGTGCCGAGGCGCACCGATTCGCCTTCACCGTCACGCTCGGCTACGCGGCATGACGGAGGGCGCCCCTTAAGAGGGGCATGGCCGTCAAGGTGGTCTTGGACATCGTGAAGTTGAAGCACCTCCAGGTGCACGCGCCGCAGGTGCTTGACGCGCTCGACGTGCCGATGCGTGCAGCGGTCGCCGATATCCTCTCGCTGTCGCGATTCATGGTGCCCCGCGGCGACCCAGACGACGACTCGAATCTCCTCGAGTCGGGTTTTGTCTCGGGCCCCCACCGCAACATGTCCGCAGCGCTCTCGTCGTCCTGGTCGTGCGGATACGAGCACCCGCAGGCCGGCGCGATCCACGAGGGATTTCACTGGGGCTCACAGACCGTAGACCCCGCACCCGAATGGCTCAAGTTGGCTTTCAAGGCGCGCCGCGGACGTGCGCGCAAGGGCGTCACGCAAGCCCTTAAGGACTATCTCACCAAGCAGTTTCCACCCAAGTAAGGAGAAGCGACGTCATGTCCGAACCCATCTCAAACATGCTGAGCAAGGTTTACTTCACCGCCTTGCCCACCCCCGTCGCCGACATGGTGGCGGCCGACCTGCTCGACGGAATCAACGAAGTCACGGTCACCGTGACGTCCGACACCACGCCGAAGAACTACTACGGCGGCGGAGGCTGGAGCAGCTCCGCACTGACCCTCCGCAAGTTCTCCGGCAGCCTCGGCGGCCACCGCTTCGAGGGCAGCACGTCGCAAGGACTGCTCAAGCAGCACTTCATGAGCGGGGCCGATGGCTACCTGACCATCATCACCAACGAGGCGGGCACCCCCGGCAAGAAGGGCGTCCGGTACGCGGTGAAGATCACCTCCTTTGATGAGACCGGGCCGAGCACGGACGTCCGCAAGCTGTCGTGCGCGTTCGACGGACAGGGTGCGCCGCTCGACGTGTAGCGGCCCTTCTTCTCATCACACCCGCAACACCAGGAGACCAGCATGAGCAACGAGACCATCCAGCACCGCAAGCCGGTGGGCACCCTCCGGCAGTTCCACAAGCGCATCGAGATCGACAAGACCGAGTACGACATCCGCTGCCCCACGAGCGGAGAGAAGATCGATGTCCTCGTGGCGAGCCAGAAGGCTGGGGACCTCGACGCCAACAACCAGCCCGTGGACTACGCGGCTGGCTTGCGCTTCCTCGCACGCACCGCGATCGCGAGCCTGTACTACCCGAGCAGCTCGACCCACGTCTTCACGCAGGAGGACATGCCGACGGTCAAGAATGAGCCCTGGCTCGAGCAGTACGGCCGGGACTTCGCGGCAGCGTTCGCCGGCCAGACGGTTGCTGAAGCCCGGGGAAACTCCGAAGCCACCCCGAGCTAAGAGCACTCGTCGGGGTGGCGCGAATGATGGGTTGCTCGCCGCGCGAGGTGAGCACGTGGCCCTGGGAGGACATCGTCTACATCCTCGCTTACTGCGCGGAAGAAGAGGCGGAACTCAAGGCCGCACGGAGCGGAGTAGGCAACGGCGCGGGTAGTAGCAAGAGCCAAAGCCGAACGTTTGTCTATCGAAAGGCAGAGTGAGTCATGGCAGGCGAAGGCGGACTGAAAGTCGGAGACCTGTACGTCGTAGTCACGACGTCAGTCGGTGAGGCCATCGCCAACCTTGGCAAGCTCGTCAAGTCGGTCGAGAAGGCCGCGAAGCAGGTGAAGGAGGCGTCGAAGGACATCGGCGAGATAGGCATGGTGGTGGCGGCTGGCATCGCGGCAGCCGTCGCCGCCGCCGCGCAGTCGAACGAGAAGCTCAAGAAGGAGATCACCCGCCTCCGAGATCTCCTCTACACAGTGGTGGCCGAGATTGGAGACATGTTCCGTCCGCTCGTGAAGCAGCTCACGGACGGAGTTTCGCGACTCGTAGCGAGATTCCAGGCGCTCTCGCCCGAGTTGAAGCAGCACGCGGCGCAGTGGGCCACATGGGTGGCTGGCGCTGGGCTCGCTATTGGGGCTGTCGGCAAGCTCGCGGGCGTGGTCGAGGGGTTGGCCAAGGGGGCGGGGCTTGCCATCCAGGTGACTGGCTCCCTCATCGAAACCATGAAGGGCCTCGGCCCGGTGCTCAATACTGTGGGGCCGGCCGCCGCCAAGGCAGCCCAGTCGTTTCAGTCGTTGATGCGCGCCGACATCGGCTCGTCACTGGCCAAACTCTCGATCAAGCAAACGTTCGCCTCGTTCGGCGCGGGGCTCAAGGCGGCGGGCACAGCGATTGCCGATTTCGCCAAGGCGACCCCGTCCGCGATGCAGAGCATAGGGAAGATGCTCGGCTCGTTCGGCAGTGCGTTGGTCCCCATCCTCGCGGTCGCTGCGGCGCTCGCGGCAATCACCCTGCTCGTGGGCAGCTTGTACAGGGGCTGGGGAGACCTGCGCGTCATCGCGGGCGATGCAGCCGCCGCCATGACCAGGGGCATCGGCAAGGTGATGGGCGTCGTGGCGGACCTGGGGAAGAAGGTCTGGGGCGTCTTCACGACGATGTTCGAGGGCATCACCTCAGTCATCCGCGCGCTCGTGGAGAAGCAGCTCGACTTCATCGCCTACCTGGTCTCCGGGTCCGCTCGCCTCCTCGCACCTGTCGCGCGCGCGGCGAAGATGCGAGACACCGAGGCGGCACTGGCTGCGGCCGGGAAGCTGACGGGGCAGGACTTGGCCGCAGGGCTCGGTTCCGTCGGAGTGAAGGCCGCGAACGTCATCGGCGTGGCGACTGCGAAAATGGAGAGTGCGGCGGGCCCGGTGGGCAGCGCCATCACCGATGCGCTCAAGGCCGGCGCGCAAGACTTTGTTGATACGACCAAGACGATCGGCGGTGCCGTCTTCGACTACCAGTTCGGCTGGATGAAGGGGGACGGACTCAAGTACGCGATCGACGGCGTGAAGCAGTTGGGCGCTGCCATCGGAGAAAGCACCGGTCTCGCCAAGCTCTCGGCCATGCAGCTCGAAGACGTCGGCGAGCCCGGCAAGCCGCGCATTCGGTACTCCGAGGGGCGACAGACGGAGGTGGATGCCGAGCGCGACAAGAAGGAGCATGGCCGCAACCTGAGTTACGCGCAGCTCCAGGCGTACCAGGATGAGGACATGGCGCGGCAGATGCGGCGCGCAGAGGAGGCCGAGTCCGCGGCGTTCAGCGCGGCAATGACTCGCTACGCGTCCGAGGAGCAGCACGACCACGAACTCGCCGAGCTGACTGCGGATGCGTCCGAGGAGGCGCGTGCCGAATTGACCGCGGCAATGCGTTCGGCCACTGACGCCGGGGAATCGGCGTTCCGCACGATGCGCGATGAGGCCGCGGCGTTCGCGGACGCTGCCGAGCAGGCATTGGAGGACGCGAAGAACGGATTCATGCAGAAGGTGGTCGGCAGCCTTGGGCGTCTCGGCCAGGTCATCAACAGCGCAGTCGAGGGGTTTCAGGCCGGGGGCATCTGGGGCGCGGTCATCGGCGCTGTCGCGGAACTGTTTCTGGGCTCCAAACAGTTTCAAGACCTCATCGCGATGACGAATGCTGTCATCGGGGACCTGTCCGACGGACTCGGCGCGCTCGCGAGCGGGGCCCAGACCCTCGTCGGGGCGGTCAAGCCGATCATCGACGTGGTGATGGGCGTGTTGAAACCACTGCTGGATGCGATTGGGCGCTCCATCGAGCCCCTCCTCAAGCCCATTGCCATGGTGGCCCTGCTCCTCCAGGGCCTCCAACCTGTGCTGACGCTGTTGATTGAGGGGCTCATGAAGACAATGAAACCCCTAATGTGGCTCAATGAGGTGGTCATCCGAGGGCTCTTTGAAACAATTCGCTACGTTGGTATCGCTATCCTTTGGGTGGTGAAGGGCATCGGCGGACTGTGGAATGGCATCATTGGTGCCATCCAGTCAGTCTTCAAGGCGCTCGGCGATATCAGTGTCTTTGGCGCCCACCCGCTTGGATTTCTCAAAGGCTGGGCAAACTCGCTCGGCAAGGTCAAGGTGGACACGGAGTCGCTCGCCAAAGCCATCCAGGAAATGGAGCACCTGTCCTGGTCGGCAGCGCTCGCGAAGGCGCAGGAGACGGCGGAAGTGTTGAAAAACACGGACGCGCTCCAGGCTGCGACTGAAGCACTGAGCAACGTGCCGAGCGCGTGGAGAGTCGCGCTCCGCCGCTTCGACGCGGAGGACCCCGAGGAGCGCGGTGGACAGGGCAGCTCCGGCACGAGCGGTGTCTCCGTGCCCGGCGCGGGCATCCCCACGCAAGCGGACATCGACCGCGCGACGGGCGGTGTCCCGGGTGAGCATGGCGCGAGCCCCATCACCGGCAACACGACGGTGGGCGTGGGATCGCTGCAAGTCAATATCCACGGCACGGACATAGACGACGCCATGCAGCGCGCGCAGGACTTGGCGGGACGTCTCGGATTCGAGTGGGCGCGCCGCGCGATTGGCGGCGCGCAGCGGCTCGGGCCACGCTACGGCACCCCTTAGTGGGGAATGGCCTATCTGTCCCTTTCCGGCATAGAGGTCCGCGTCTCCACGGAGCGCGGCCTCACCCAGCGCCCGACGTACCTTGGGGGCAAGCAGCGCACGTTTGCCGGCTGGGCACAGTCGGGCGTGCGCACCGTTGTGGACACCTGGTCGGGCGGCACGCCGCCCATGTCCGTCGACGAGGCGCAGGCGGTGCGCGCGCTCATCGAGGGCGCCGGGCACTACTGGGGCTTCACTACGGCGGGCATCAACGGCCTCACGAGTAGCAAGGGGCTCGCGTGCGCGAGCTACACCGAGGGCGGCATCAGCGTGGGCGGCTCGACTGCGGGCAAGTTTGGTCCGGGACTCCAACTCCTGTATCACGCGCCGGATCTCGCTGAGGTCACGTGGCAGGTCGGACTGGGTGCCGCGCAGAACAACGTCATCGCCGTATGGGTCCGCCGGCCGTCCATCCTGGACGGCGGTTGGCATCACCTCGTCTGTGACAGCCTGAATGACGTCTCGTGGCTCGACGGCGAGCCCTGGCTCGCGCAGAGCGACATCGCGGCGGAGGTTGGTGTCGCGGTTGAGGCGTATGCCGATGGGCACATCAGGCTTGGGTGGAACTGGGGCGACGGCCCGACGGACATCATCAGCTTTGACGACCTGGTCGTACTGCCGATTCCGTCGGTGCCCGCGTCCTGGCCACGCCAAATGTATCAGTGGGGCCGCTCCTTCAGGTTCGGCCGCCTCCCGTACCACTACATGGCTGGCGCGCTCGTGCCAGGTCGCGTGGCCGAGGTCCTCGGCAGTGTGACTGAAGCGACCTCCGTCGAGTGGTCCGAGCGCGGCGAGCGCGTCCAGTGCCAGCGCCTGGAATTTGAACTGATGCAGCAGCCGGCCACGTGACGCCCCTTCTGTGTTTCGTCGTTCCCTCGCAGACCTGGAGCACACCAACCATGAAACGTATCAAGTACATCCTCGGCCTCTCCCTGGCGGCGCTCATCGGCGCGCCCGCCATCGCGCTCGCTGCGACGGGCGACCCCTCACAGCCCACCATCGGGTCCGCGCTGGTCGGCGCCGTCGTCCAGGCGCTGCCGGTCGTGTGCACTGCGCTGGCGGGCCTCATCGCCGCCGCGCTCTACGCCCTCACGCGCATGCTGTCCGCGCAGGGCACGGAGTCCAAGCTCGCGCAAGTCCTGTCCCGGGCATCGACGCTCGCCGAGGCCGTCGTCCGCGAGGTGCAAGTGACGCTGCGCGCGGAGTTGGAGAAGGCGGCCGCGGACGGAGTGCTCACGACGGACGAACTGGCGAAGATCAAGGCCGCCGCTGTGGCGCAGCTCAAGGCCAGCCTGGGCGAGCACGGATTGAAGGAACTGCAGGACGTCCTCCGGCTGACCGCCGGGAACATCGGGGTCTACCTGGGCGGACTCATCGAGGCCGCCGTGGACCGCATGAAGGCCAGTGGGGCGAAGCCCGTTGTCTCCCTGGGGCCGCTCGAGCTGGGCGCGTCCGGCGTTGCGGCCATCATGGCCCAGCCGGCCATCCAGGTGCCGAGCGCGCCGGTCCCTCAGATGCCCCGCGGCTAGAGGTTGCCGCGGGGCTCTCGCGAGTCCTGACCGGAACATCGGTCAGGACAGGGTACCTGGAGGCCACCGCGGGGGTCTCCAGCCTCACGGGCGGATACGCGCGCCTGGAGGCGGGGGCTCGGCTCCGGACCAATCTGGGCCTCTTCGGGTTTGGGGAGGCCAACGGGCGGGAGCGGATGGCGGGCATCGGGGCGCGGTGGACGTTCGGCCTCTGATGTCCGAGCAGCAGAGACAGCAAGGCGGGCCGCTCCGGTGCACTGGGGCGGCCCGCTGGCGTTAGTGGAGCTGCGCCGCTGGCGAGTCGCCGCGCAGGTCCTGCACGGACCGCTCTCGATAGATGACGTCGCTCGGCCCGAGCGCGCTCGCGACCTCGACGAAACGCTCGGAGACGATGGGCACAAGGCTGTTCGTCGCGCCGAAGACATCCGCGTCCGGGATGGTGGACCCATCAAGGACGTCGGTCCTGCCCGCGCGCCGCGGTGGACGACCGCACACAGGACAGGCGTCCTTGTGCGGTCCCTCCGGGATGAACTGCGCGACGCGAGGCGCGTAGAGCTCTATCAGCGGCGGCGCGCTCTTGCTCCGCTGGCTGATGCGGGTGGGCACGGGGATGAGGCCGCGCAGGCCGGCAGCCTCAAGCCTAGCGAGCGTGTCCGCCCGCACGACCAGCTCCCATGACGGGTAGCAGTGGACTGGCCCGAACCGGCCCGTTGACGTCCCTACGAGTGGCCCAAGGTGCTGTCCAGGGCCGAGGGGCGCGTCGGGGGCATAGGGTTGCGCGTACTCCAGGAGCTGCGTGTACCTCGCGAGGGACACCGGCATCTGCGGAATCAGCTCAATGCGCTGCGGACATGCACTCAAGTCCACCAGGGGCAGCGAGTAGCCGGTCGCCCAGATACCACACTCGGGGCAGTCAACAGACGGCAGCATCCACCGGCGGCCGGCGCTGTAGTGGCCCTTCCAAACCAGCTTGTCCCCTGGTGTCGATTGCAGTTCGTAGTACCGCATCACTTCTCCCGTGCCGCCTGGGGCGACAGGTCCCAAGCTTGCCAGTACGTGCCCATGGGGCCAACCAGGCCGTACTTGGTCATGAGCGCCCCGGCGAACCTGAAGTAGTCGTCGTTGGACGTATTGCTGTCGGTGTGCGAGATGAACGCGTTCCAATCAGAGTTCCACGGCCCCCCACGCCCATCCCTGTGAATGTAGCGGTGGATGTCCAGCGGAATGGGCATCACCCACTGATGGGGGTTGATGCCGCGGCCGATGAAGTGCTCCCAGAACGCGCGCGGAAAGATGTGGTGCTTCTCTTTGCGCTTGGTCTTGTACTCGGCCCATGCCTGCTCTCGTGCCCTGACGCTGGGCAGCACCTCCTCGGGAGCTGAGTGCATCCGGAACACCAAGACGGGGAGCGAGTCCCCGGGCAGGCCCTGCGCGCTGCCCCATGTGCGCGCCGGGCCGCTGCCGGGCGCGACCATGACGGCGCCGCCGCCCATGTCGAGCGCACGCACGACGCGACCGGGCGCGACGTCGCGACAGTCAAAGAGGCCGCAGTGCCCCGAGGTGGCGCAGACCGGGACGAGACACCTGTCCTCGTCGCCGTCGTCGTCCTCGCTGTCGGGCTCCTCCGCCTCTCGCCACACCGCGAGGGGCGAGCCCTCGCGCAGCTCCGGACCCGACGCGCAGTTCCACAGCGACACAGCCAGCAGCACCAGCAACGGCAAACGCATGCACTCCCCCGAGGTGTGAGGGGAGCAGCGTAGGAGGCCCAGTCAGGCGGCAAGCGCACACGGGCACGGGGTGTTCATTAGACGACACAGGGGTCGCATCCGATGTGGCTCCCGCTCACCTCGGTGGAACGGCGTGCTCCTGGCTCTGGTGTGCGGGATGCTGGAATTGGTGGGCGAACTTGACGTCCACCGCATCGAGCTAGGTGGAGCACGTCTCGCAATGAGTGGTAGACGTGGCAGTTGCCCGCTAGGACTTGCGCGGCGATGAGAGGCCAGCGCACCTGGAGATTGAGGGCGCCCAACTGTGTGGCGAAGGCAAACGGCTTCCTGCTTTTCTCCCACAGGTCCAAGCACGTGGTGTGGCTGCGCGTTTCGCGTTAACTTCCGGCGGAAGTCGACCTGTGCCAACGCCACATGCCGCACCTCGTCATTACTACTTACAGAACTCAGAGATCGGAATGCCTGGTTGACAGACTCGCCAAGTCGCGGCGAAGCTATTCTAGGGAGGCATCATGCCAACAAAGCAGGATAAGCCAACTGCAAAGGACGCGGAATCGAAGAGCAGCAGTCGTCGCGGGAAGAGGTCATCTTCAACAAAGAATGCGATTCTTAAGCAGCTTGCTGTCGTAGACCGCGGGCTGATCACGTCGCTCTCGGTCACTATCGCTCGCGGCCGAAGCGCGACCGTAGCAAGAGGCAAGATCAAGAAAAAGAAGGCGGAGTGGCTGAACGACTTTAACGACGCCTCAACTCAACCCGGCTCTGGGACCCCCTTCGGCAAGACGCAACCGTGACGCTATCCTACCTCGTCCTGCAGCCGACATCGCTGTGCAATCTCAACTGCACGTACTGCTATGTTCCGGGACGGCGCAACACTTCTCCGATGTCTGCCGAGACGCTCACGCGAGTCTACGAGTGTCTCCAAGAGTCGACTCATATTGCGAAGAGCCTGCACTTGCTCTGGCATGCGGGCGAGCCTCTGACAGTGGGGCTCCCGTACTTCCGCAGCGCCGTTGCTGCACAACGATCATACTCAGTACTCGCCGATGCGACGCAGTCGATTCAGTCAAATGGCACCCTGATCACTGATGACTGGTGCCATTTCTTCCAGGATAATAAGATCGGAGTTGGAGTTAGCCTCGACGGCCCAGAGTGGATACATGATGGTTCTCGACGAACATGGGGAAACACGGGCAGTCACGCCAAGACGATGCGCGGTGTCCGGCTTCTCCAGAAACATGGCGTTGACGTCCACGCGTTAGCTGTCATTACGTCGGAGTCGCTCGATCACGCCGAATCGTTCCTGCAATTCTTTCTCGACGCTGGCATCTCGCAGATCGCGATAAACATTGAGGAAATAGAGAATAGCCACGACCAATCGTCACTTGCTCGCCACCCCCGTCGGCAGCAAGAGCGGTATGGTCGCTTTATCGCAGAACTCTTCGAACTCTGGTGGCCACACCGAGAGCGCGTGGGAATTCGGGAGTTCGAGTTCATTATCGATGTGGCAGAGAATCTGAATCGTGACCCTGAGTTCGTCCCAGCACCTCTAGTGACGAAGCCTGGCGCGATGATCTCTGTATCGTCGCGCGGCGACATCGTTCCTTTCTCGCCGGAGCTAGTGGGGGCCACAAGCTCCCGTTACCACAATTTCATCGTTGGGAACGTACATTCGCTCGCATCGTTTGATGACATCCGAGCCAATTCCGTCTACCAGCAGATGGCTCGAGACGTCACGGCTGGAGTCGAGAACTGTCGCCGTGAGTGCGGCTACTACTCGCTGTGTGGAGGCGGCGTTCCAGGCAATAAGTACTTCGAGAATGGATCATTTGACACAACGACGACAATGTTCTGCCAGCTCCAACGGAAGACATTGGCCGACGTCGTCGTTAGCGCCCTCATCGAGAAGTCACACGCATTCCGCGCGACGAAAAAGCTTGGTCGTCGCGGTTCACCATAACGGCGCCCGAGAGGTGAACTGGACGCATGGATCACTGCTGAGAGGAGCGGGCGGCCCGTGCTGCACCGCCCGCGGCACGTCAGAGAGCTACGGCGAGCGCGGAGCCAATGTGCCGTCGCTCCACGCGACCTCTCCGTCCAAGACGGTCAACACGCTTACCGTCTTGGGCAGGTCCTCCGGAGGGACCGCCCTCGGATTGATGACATCCCGGTCGAGGATGGCGAAGCTTGCGCGCTGTCCGACAGCGATTCGCCCCTGAGAGTCAGGCGCCTGACCTCGAGCGCTCGAAGCGATGGTGGTGTAACCCGCCAAGAACGCTTCCCGACTGATCGCCTCCCTCTGGTTGAATGGATGCGTGGTGGCAATCTGCATTTCGAGCCAGGGCGACGTCGGATATCCAAACGCGTCCGTCCCAAAGGCAAGGGACACTCCGGCGTCGCGCATTGACTGGAGCAGTTCGGTATCTGCGACCGAAGGCGCTTGGAGGCGGGCCGTCGTGAGGCCCGGAACTGACGCGAGGTGCGTGGCGTTCTGGATGACTGGCACGCCATAGGCCGCGAGACGCGAGAGCTGACTGCGCGTCACGAGGTCGCCATGCTCCATGGTGATGGCGCCTGCCCAGGACCCGCCACCGACCTCGGCCAGCGACTGGAGGAGCAGTTCGACTCCGCCGTCGCCGAGGGCATGAAACAGAACATGCGCCCCCATTGCTCGCGCGTCGCGCAGTACCGAGACAGCGAAAGCCTTGCTGACGTCGGTTGAGCCATACCAGGGTGCATTAAACGTGTACGGGCAGGTCGAGGGCTCAGAGTACGCCAGCGGAGGCTGGGGCAGCCGGGCCGCCGTGCAGTCTCCAGGAGCCCCGTCCAGAAACAGTTTCCAGACGCGCCGGCCGTTGTGCGGCCCGGGACGCGGGCCGCTCGCAGTGATGATATCAACCGGAATGAAGGGGACGCGCGTCCGGCTCGCCACCGCAGCGCGGATGCCCTCGATGCGCGCCCCAGAGACCGCGAAGTTGATGTCGTAGACGACACCGCCCCCGAAGGCGGCCCATGCCTGGCCGTACTGCACGAGCCCGTCAGTGAGGAATGAGTCCGGAAGATAGGCCGTAAGGGCCTGAAAAACTGGCAGTTCCATCATTTCTTGAATGAAACCGGTCAGCCTGCCGCTCGGGTCGCGAGACAGGCGTCCGGTCTCACTGTCTGGCGCGCCGTCTGCGTACCCTGCCGCAGCAAGGAGCCGCGAATTGACTGCCAGGCCGTGGCCGCCCCAATCGGCGGCAAGCACGAGGTGAGCCGGCGCGACGTCGTCAAGGAAGGCGCGCACGTCCTTCGGGCACGTCTTGTAGAAATTGATGCCAACGAAGACCACGACCGGTGTGCCGGCCGGGCGCTCCGCGGCCTTCGCGGCCACGAGTGCCCGAACCTCCTCGGCCGTGGGACCGTACTCGCCTCGCTCGACCCACTTGGTGTCATTCGCGATCCAATCGGGGTTGGCGAACGACTCCGGATGCGAGTGCGCATCCACAAGCGCCGGGATGACTCGGCGCCCCTTGAGGTCCACCACGGCGACATGGGGCCGGGCCTCAAGCTGGTGCGTGGCGCCCACGGCGATGATGCGTCCTTGGGAGACCATGAACGCCTGGCCATCCGGTTGCCCCTCTCCCAGCCAGACACGCCCATTGACATACAGGGTTGCAGAGGCCGACGGCGGCAAGGGATTGCCCGCGCAGGCAGCAGGTGGCAACGCGAGCGCCAACAGCAGACACGACAAGACAGCAGGACGGCAGTCCATATGCGTACCTCTTGGTTGTACTGCGTGGTGAGACTGAGGGCCTGGACAGGGCGAGCGAGGGGGTTGCGTCCCGCCCCGCCCAGGCGGCGCCACGAGGGCGCCTCAGATAAATCAGTCTGAGTGCAGGCCGCTCAAACAGAACGCCCCGTACTTGGTGCGGTCCATCCGACCGCGGCACGTGGGGCACCGCTCACCGGAGCCGGGATCGGGCGGCTCGGTGGGCATGGACGTGGCTTTGCCCTGGAGGGCATCCAGCTTGGCGAAGTAGTCCGCTCGGCCGTCGCGGTGGCGCTGAACCTCTGGAGAGATGACACGGGTGCGGCGGGGGAAGTAGCTCACGGCGTTGCCTCCTTCACGCCAGAAGGGGCGCCCACCCGCGCGCGGAGGCGTGCGGAGCGCGCGTGCCGCTCCAGCTCCGTGCGCAGCACCTCCACGTCGTGCAGGGCGCGCAGGACGGCCCGCCGAGCCTCCCCCGCCCAGTCGCAGCGGTTGTGCCAGTCGGACGAATCGTCCGACTCGCGCGCGAGGGCCAGCTCCGCGTCGGCTGCCGCGACCCGCGCCTCCCGGAGCTGCTCCAGCACCGCGGCGCACCGCTCGACGTAGGCGCCCACCTCCCGCGTGTCGAGCGCCCCAGCGCCCTCCTCGAGGAGCGTGGCGAGGGATGCAGTCGTGGGTGTCGTCATGCCGCCGGAAAGGGGCGCCCTCGTCTGGAGGGCGCCCGGGGCCGCTACTCGTTTCGCGGCTGGAGGCGCTCCAACTCCGCCTCAAGGGCCCGGTAGTACGCGAGGGCCTTGCTCAACTCCGACTCGGTCAGGGCGCGCGTGCCAGCGACGCGGAGCGCGCTCTCCAGGCTGTGCACATCCTTCAGCGGCTCCTCGACCCGGAAGTAATGGACCTGCATCGTGCTGCCCGTCATCTCGCTGCCCATGTGCGGCCCCCTTGATGTGCTGCGAGGGGGACTATGCGCTCCTCGTACGCTTCAGTCAATACTTGTATATACAAAATGATTGTCGGTAGTTACTAGGCGATTTCGGAACATACGTTGCCGCGCTCAGTCAGTACGAGGTAAGACCCCTTGGCTAACCCACTTGGAGGGAGCGAATGGCACGGAAGGCAGCGACTACGGCGGCACCGGCACCGGCACCGGCGGAGGTGAAGCCGAAGCTCGTCACCTTCAGGGCACCGGCGGACATCCAGGTGATTTTGAAGGGTGCTCAGGAGGCCGGTGGAGAGGCGACTGCCACCATCTTCCGTGCGCTCCGGCACATGCGTGACTTGGAGGAACTGCTCGGGGTTGAGGACTGGGCGGAACTTGAGAAGCGCGCGAAAATCCGCAAGGTGACGGTGGCCGTCATCGTCGCGGAGCTGGTCCAGCCGTCTCTTGCCTCCGCGCGGTCCGACCATGGGCGCCCCTTCCCAGGGCGGGCCGACAACAAGAAGTAGCCCTGCGAGTCCGGAACACCCCGTAGACTCCGCCCACGCACCGGGAGCCGCAATGAGGAACGCCGAGAATATCTGGATGGGTCGATCGTCCGACGAGGAGCGCGAGCCCGAGAGGGCCCAGCGCGTAACCACGCGGAGGCAGACCTGGTGGAAGCGCGCGACGACGCTCGTCGTGCACCGCTACAGGGGGCTGCTCACGGGACGTATGCGGCAAACGGTGGACTCGGCAACGGGCGCTCCGGCGCTCGACATGGAGATCAACGGGCGGCTTGAGCACCTGCACCCGTTGCATGACTACGACATGCACCTCAGCTTCAGACAGAGGACCGCCACCGAGCCACCGCGAGCGCGCTTGCGCATCTCCGGCGTCCCCTCCTGGGCGGACGCCGTCGCCATCCGCGACAACATGGAGAGAGGCTTGAGGGTGGCCAAACTGATGATCGCTGGCTCGATGACGGCTCCGAGACTGAGGCACACGATGGCGCACCTGCGGGCGCGTCAGCGCCCGCGGCTCCCGAGCATGCGCGCCCGATTCATCAAGCGGCGCGTGCGCGAGTTCGTTCGGCGCACGAAGGGGCCTATCGCGAATGGGAGTGCGGTGATGGCTGCCGTGGCTGCCATGCTGTTCGGCGCGCTCCTCATCCCGCAGGGCGACATCCTGGCTGCCCTGCCCATGCCTGTTGACGTGGTCAGTCTCGTGGTGCGCACGGCCCCCTCCGGAGGCATCGCGCGCCCCATCCCCAAGAATCCCCTTCCCGGGCAAAAGACCTCGAACTGTGATGCGGACGCGGCGGAGGAGTTCATCGAGGTTGGATGCTTCACCGCCGTGAAGCGTAAGAAGCCGCCCTGCGGCGTGCTCTTTGAGCATGACGGCGAGTGCTACAACGCGGTCGGAGTGGAGCAGCCCGCGCCGAAGCGGGATAAGTAGCGGCAGTCGATTTGCTTTCCGGGGTCGCCCTGTGTTACCGCTTATCGCGTAGCGCTCGCGACCCGTTGCTGGGACCATTACCGGTTCGCGCCCCCACAGATTTCGCCTCGGCATCGCCTTGGCGACCGGCAAAGGCCGACGCCCCACCACCGGTGAGGCGCCCGCCCTCCGGCCCTCGCCGTCGTTTGTAATGGTCCGACGGCGAGGGCTACTTACTGCTGGGGGTCGCATGATTAGCCCGACAAGACACCTCCCCGCCCTGATGAGCAGCTCGTACCCGAGCGCCACGGTGGCCGACTCCCGTCTCTTCCGCTGGACACGATGTCTCCCATCGGAGCGCCGATGCACTGCGCGTGCGCCCAATCCGAGACTCGCTCCGACGCCCGCCCCCACTCCGCGTAGACGCCGCTCGATGGCCTGACCGTTGCTGTCTGGCTAGGCCGTTGCGTCACGCAAGCATTTCGGGCCGACCTGACAACCTGTCAGGTCCATACCAGAAAATTAGACGTATCAATTGTATCAGTAGGGGGAAGTTCATGGAGACTCAGAGCGCGCAGTTTGAGGATGGCTGGGAGGTCGAGCGTGCCGCCCAGTTCTTGGGGATCTCACCGAGAACGCTGTATCGGCTCACCAATGAGCGGAAGGTGCCCCACTACAAGGTTGGTGGAGCGCTCCGATTTGAGCCATCCAAGCTGCGTGCGTGGCGCGCAGCTGGCGGGAGCGACAATGCCCAGCGGTGAGAAGCTACCCTCGGGGAGCTTTCGGGTGAGGTGGCGGCGCGCGGATGGCTCGGTCGCCAAAGAGGTTATCCCAGCGGCCACGCGCGCAGAGGCGCGCCGCAAGGCGCACCAACTTGAAGAGGCCGCATGGATGGAGCGACAGGGCCTGGCGGATGCGCGCCCGGTCGAGCTCACTGTGTCTGAAGCAATCGCGCTTCGGCTGGCCGCCCTCCCCGTCGAGTTCGCCAGCGCCAAGAATCTCCGCGAAAAGCTCGCATACGTCGAAGCGGCGCTTGGGGCGCGAAAGCTCGGGAGTGTCGCCGCCGATGACGTGCTCATGATGCTGGCGAAGCTCACGCATCTGGCCCCTCAGACACGTGAGCACATCCGCATGACGGGGCAAGGCCTCTTTACCTTCATGCGGACGAAGACCAAAAAGTACAAGGGCGACAATCCCTTCAAAGACGCAGGTCCTGTCTCGGTCCCCAAGAGACAGGTGCGTGTCTACCCGCGCGACATGCTACCGCGTCTCTTTGAGACGCTGGCGCCCGAGTACCGGGCGCCAGCGGCAACAGCCCTAATGACTGGAGTCCGCAAGGGCGAAGTGCGCGCAATGCGCAAGGAGTGGGTCAATCTACGGGAGCGATACATCCTCATCGCCGGAGGAGGTCATCGGCAGACAACCAAGGGGGGCCGTGAGCGCCGAGTGCCCATCCCAGAACTGTTGGTCCCGTTCATCGAGGCGCAAATGGAGACCCCTGGCCCCTATCTCTTCCCGAAGCCCGGCGACAGCGAGCCACACAGCGCGCACTGGCGCGTCCATGACATCATGGCGCGAGCGCTAGTCCGCATTGGAATGATCAAGGCTTGGCGCCCATATTGCTTGCGCCGGTCGTGCAAGTGGAAAGACGCACCTGCATTCGAGGTGGGGCAGGCCACGTGCCCGAACTGCGGGCGCAAGGCGCGATGGAAGGCCCTCCCGGTGGACCTGCGTTTCAAACACCTGCGGAGCACGTGGGGCACCACGGCATACAGCGTGACCAAGGACCTGCGCTTGGTGGCGGATGTGCTTGGGCACGCGGACATGGAGACCACGCGAGAGCACTACGCCGTCGCACTCCCAGAGCATGTTGTTGCGGGCGCGGAAGCCACGGCGGCCATGCTGGCGCCATGGGCTCCTCGTGGAAAGAATCGAGAGGAAATCCAGCCAAAGGTGAGCACTCGCCCTCATGGCGCCGCAGCCGAAATCGTGAATCCAATTGAAGACTTAGGAAAACTGAGCAAACGAAAGGAGCGCTGTCCAATGGCATACGACGGTTTCCTAAACCGCAGGCCACAGGTTCGATTCCTGTCGGGGCCGCTTCGCAACAGCCTGATTTTCCTGGCCTTTTTGCTCCAGCGCAGGCTGGCCCTTGAGCGAGCCAGCCAAGTCTCGGGCGCCACGTGGGCAATTCTCCCACCTGTCGATGCCCTCTCCAGCGGGCGTTCCCGTATCGACCGTAGGACTCGACCGTAGGCGGCCCTGCCGACTCCGAATTTGGATCGTTGGACTGGGAGTGCGCCCCACACACCCTTGAGGTCACTGTCGGACACTCCGCACATTTCGGGGTTACGGCGCCGAACGCAGTTCCGGCCCGCGGAGATGGAGGGGCCTGCGGTTTAGGAAACCGCAGCCCATGGGTTTGCTGCTGGCTGACCTCTCCAAGCTTCCTGTTCTGCGGTGCGTGAGGGAGTTATTCAGATGTATCTGCAATCGCGAGCCAGTTCAGCCCTCTGCCCCGCTGGGCGAGGAGCCACCATGAACTCTCGCGACGACGCCTCGTGAGGAATGCATGAGTGATGTGTCTCCAGTCGCAGAGCCCTACGCAGCGGCCTGGCGTGAGTATGCCCGTCGCTCGGCGGCGCTCTGGTTCGTTCTCATTGGAGGACTCTTCTCGCTCCTCCACTTTGCTCGCAACCAGATGCACGCCTTGGGGCGCCTTCCGGACTGGGTCAGCTATCTCTCCTTCCCTTGGCTGCTCGCGATCATCGTGACTGCGCTGCGCTGCGAGTACTGGCTGTGTCCTCGCTGTCAGGAGCCGTTTCACCGGCGCGGACTCTGGCGCAACGGATTTACACGACGGTGCATGAACTGCGGCTTGAAGAAGTGGGCGAAGTCTCCCGAAGCCACCAAGTGACAACAGACACTCACCCTTCAGACGACGGGCCTTCGATGGACTCACCGGCCTGATGAACAATCATCAGGCCGGTTGTCATTGCGTACCTGCGGCCTCTTCGCTCCTGACAGCGTCGTCAGTTGCCCCGGTAGGTCGTGTCGAGGATGCCGATGCCCGCGCCCTCGACATACAAGGTGACTCGCGTGCCCTGCGTCGCGGCCTGGGTGGATCGGTCGAACAACCCCAGCCGCTCGGCCTCGCTGTACTGGTAGCCACCGGCCGAGGCGCCCGAGCCCAGGTAGTAGTAGTTGCCGACGAAGCTCCCGGTGCAGTTTGCCCCGGTGTACACCTGCACGAACGCGTAGCCCTGACCGTAGGTGGTGTTGGGCTGCCGGGTGTACGTCGCCGAGCAGACGTAGCCATTCACGGTGATGGGGGCCGCCACGGCAGTGCTGGCAAACCCGACCGACATCATCAACGCCGAAACAACGATGGACGCTCGCTTCATGGGGATGTCCTTTGATGCTATGGGTTGAGGTTGAGGCTTCCACGCCCGCGACGGACATGGGGTCTGGAATGCGTCTCCGCAGTTCCGCGCGAGTAACGTACGAAACGGCTTTTCTTCCTCACCTCCCCTTTCGACAGCGAGCCAATCCAGATGTCATCCAACCGTTCGACGAAGCTTGCAGTCATTGGAAGTGGACTCATGGGAACCGCCCTGGCGCGAGCGTTCGCGGCGGCCGGGCATGACGTCGCCGTCTGGAACAGGACTCACTCGAAGGCCAAGGCCGTGGGCGGTAGCACCCAAGCGTTCGAGGACCTGCGCGAAGCCGTCTCGGGCCGAGAACTCGTCGTCGTCTCGCTGTCCAACTACGCCGCCAGTGCCGAGTTGTTCGGGACGCCCTCCGTCGCTGCGGCACTCACCGGGACGACGCTCGTCCAGCTCACCAGCGGGTCTCCCGCCGACGCACGGAGCGGCCAGGAGTGGGCGAAGGCCCACGGCGTGAACTATCTGGATGCGGCGATCCTCGCCTATCCGAGCTTCGTCGCCACGGAGTACGCCACCGTGTTCTACGCCGGCTCGCGCCCTGTCTTTGAGCGCCATCGGGAGACGCTTCAGGCGATTGCGTCGAACTCGGTCTATGTCGACGAGGCGATTGGCTCCGCCGCGACACTCGACTGCGCCATCCTGGAGGCCTACTACGGTGGCACCCTGGCAGTCCTCCACGCCGCGGCCATGTGCAAGGCCGAGGGGCTCGACCCGAAGCTGTTCTTCGCCCAGAAGAACTCATTCCTCGGGCTGATCTCCGTGACGGCAGACGCCGCCCAAGGAATGGTCGAGCGCAATGACTTCTCCGGCGACCAGTGCAGCCTCAACACGCATGTCGCGGCGATCGAGCACATCGTCCGACTGAGCCGCGATGCCCGCATCAGCGCGCGCTTCCCCCTGGAGTTGCTCGAGAACTACCGGCGCGCGCTCGGCGCGGGGCTGGGGCCCCAGGAGCTGCCCGCGGTGTTCCGCACCCTGGAAAAGGATTGAGCGCGCTTGCCGCAAGGGGCGCGCCCGTGCGGGAGTGTCCCGATGGGAGACCACATCACGAATGACCTGGCCCCCGGCGCGCCTTACGTCCACGCGAGCAACGGGACACTGGCCACGTTCTTCGATGTCCTGACGCTCGCGGCGACTGCGCGAGCGCGGACGAAGTGGGAGCTGCAGTTGGCGCTCTGGCTGGCGGAGAGCGACCAGACCATCCTGGGACTGGGCATGGTGGGGTTCGACGTCTCCGCGCTCGGGTGGACGCTGGAAGCCTTCGACGCCCAGAAGCGATTTCTCCTGGAGGTCATCGACGCGGCCATGGCGCGCGAGGGCTGGGAGCGACTCCCTTTCCAACTGGATGACGCCACCGGGGTCCTCACGCTGCTCCGCCAGGTCCGCGAGATGGTCGAGCAGTTCCCCCGCGAGGCCATCCCAACGCCCCAGGTCAAGACGTGGCGCTGGCATGAAGGCCTCCCGGAATATGGGCGCTGCGAGCTGCATCACGTCTACCTGCACGCCGCCGGGTGCATCCTCTGCAATGAGGCCCCACTGGATGCGTCGATGCCCCACCGCACCCAGCCCCCCAAGCTCGCATGAAAAGTACCACGCCGCGCACATCGACCTCTCCACGCGCGTCGCCCACGTCGAGTACGAGCTGCCCCCGCTCGGAGCCGAGGCCGCGCGCGCTCGACGTCGTCTCGGAGTTCTCGCGGGGCCCCGAGGCACCAGACCTTCGCGTCCCGGTGCGCTCGGCGTTACTCGCCACCTTGGGTCGTTCGTGACAGCGGCCCCGCCGCGTTCATCGCGACTTCAAGATTGCACTCGGGCGGGCCCGCCCCGTGGGCTTGACGGCGTTTCCCTGCTCGACAACATTCCCCGCCAATGCTCGACCGCCCGATGTACCTGAAGCCAGACGTTGCCATCGAGCCGCTCTACAACCAGTGGTACGTCTGGTGGTTCCTGCTGTCTCCCGCCACCGCGCCGCTCTTTGTCACGCGATTGCATTTGAAGTTGATGCAGTCCTTCGTGGCAAATCCAGACGTGCACGTCGCCGCGCTGCAGAACCCGGCGCTGATGGGCGGCCCCTTCATCAACCACCCGGTGGCCCGCGTCCCCCAGGTGAAGGCCTTGCTGGAGCGCACCACGCGCGAGCAGGCGCACATGCTGGCCTACGCCGCGGCCCTGACGGAGCTGGAGCACCTGTTGGCCAGCGCGAAGGGCGACTCGCTGGAGCCGCTCTACGCCAAGGTCCCGGAGCTGCTGCGCGGCTACGTCGAACTCACGTATGACCTGAGCCACCGCGCCAACGCCCGCGTCATGGAGCCGCTGCTGTACCGCAGCCCCTACTACCGCGAGGCCTCCCAGAGCATCGCGCTCATGCGCGTCAGCGGAGATGCCCGCAAGTACATCTTCAGCACGCCGCGACTGGAAGGCGACACGCCCCTGTGGCTCCAGGTGCCGTTCCGCCACGAGGGCATCGACGCCCTCTTCCGCATGCGCACCACGCCGGGCTCACCGGGCCAGGTGGCGGAGATGCTCGGCGTGTCGAACGACGCCGCGCCCGCCTTCGCCGACCTCTTCACCGAGACGCCCCCGCGCAAGCCCGAGCCCTACACGGGCCCCGGCGTGCGCGTGCGCTACTTCGGCCACGCCTGCGTGCTGCTGGAGACGCGCGAGGTGAGCGTGCTCACCGACCCCGTCATCAGCTACGAGTTCCCCACCGAGCTGTCGCGCTTCACGCACGCGGACCTGCCCGAGAAGATCGACTACGTCCTCATCACCCACGGCCACGCCGACCACCTGATGATGGAGACGCTGCTCCAGCTCCGCCATCGCATCGGAACCATCGTCGTGCCGCGCAACAACGGGGGCAGTCTGGCGGACCCATCGCTGCGGCTGATGCTCGAGCACACGGGCTTCCGCAACGTCGTGGAGATCGACGACCTACAGGAGATCCGCATCCCGGGTGGCTCGCTGACGGGCATCCCCTTCATGGGCGAGCACAGCGACCTCACCATCCAGGCCAAGACGGCCCACCTCGTGCGCCTGGGGGGCCGCGCCATGCTGATGGCGGCGGACTCCAACGCCATCGAGCCCCGGCTGTACGAGCACCTCAAGCCCCTGGTGGGCCCGCTCGACATCCTCTTCCTGGGCATGGAGTGCGAGGGCGGCCCGATGAGCTGGATGTACGGTCCCCTGCTCTCCCAGCCGCTGCCGCGCAAGATGGACCAGTCACGCCGCCTCAACGGCTCCAACGCCGCCCGCGCCACGGAGATCCTCAACCACCTCCAGCCGCGCGAGTCGTACGTCTACGCCATGGGCCAGGAGCCGTGGCTCCGGCACGTCATGGTGCTCCAGTACGACGAGACCGCGCCCCAGATGATCGAGTCGAACCGCTTCCTCGAAGTCTGCCGCTCGCGGGGCATCCCGGCGGAGCGCCCCTTCCTGAAGCTGGAGCGCATCCTCGAGTAACAGCGCGCGCAGGCTGCCTCCCACGCGGGAGGCAGCCGCGCCCACGCACGGACTCAGGCCGCGCTGGCCGTCGGGCCGAGCAGCCCGCGAGCCCGCAGCAGGTCCAGGATGCGCCCCAGACTCGCCTCGACACTCTCCGAGTCCGAGTGCACCACCAGCTCCGGAGACTCCGGGGCCTCGTACGGATCCGACACGCCGGTGAAGTGCTGAATCTCTCCGGCGAGCGCCTTCTTGTAGAGGCCCTTCACGTCCCGGGCGATCAGCGCGTCCAGGCTGGCCTGGACGTAGATCTCGATGAACGGGATGCCCGCCTCGGTGGCGAGGTGCCGGACCTCTTCACGCGAGGCCCGGTACGGCGAGATGGCCGCGGTGAGGACCCCCACCCCGTGCTTGGCGAGCAGCCGCGCGACGTAGCCGATGCGGCGCACGTTCTCCTCGCGGTCCTCGCGGCTGAAGGTGAGCCCCTTGGACAGCCAGGTGCGCACCTCGTCCCCGTCGAGCCGCTCGATGCTGCGCTCCGCCTCCAGGCGCTGCCGGAGCAGGCCGGACAGCGTGCTCTTGCCCGCGCCCGACATGCCCGTCAGCCACACGATGAATCCCACCCGCTGCTCCATCCATCACCTCAAACGGCGGCGCCGTTGATCATGCCCGCGCCCACGGTGGCGTTCGTCCCCTCGTCAACGAGGATGAAGCTGCCCGTGTTGCGATTGCGTCGGTACTCGTCGAAGAACAGCGGCACCGTCGTGCGCAGCGTCACGCGGCCAATCTCGTTGAGCTTGAGCCCAGGGCTCTGCTCGTCGCGGTGAAGCGTGTTCACGTCCAGCCGGTAGTGAAGCTGCTTGATCATCGCGCGCGCCGAGCGCGTGGTGTGCTTGATGGCCAGCCGCGAACCCGGCTGAAGCTGCGTCGCATCCGACAGCCAGCACACCATCGCGTCGATGTCCTGGCCCACCAGCGGCGGATTGCCCGGCCGGCAGATCATGTCACCGCGGCTGATGTCCAACTCCTCCGCCAGCGACACGTTCACCGACATGGGCGGGAAGGCCTCTTCCAGGTTCTTCCCCGCCAGCTCCAGCGACTTGATGCGCGTGGTGAAGCCCGAGGGCAGCACCATCACCTCGTCACCCGGCCGGAGCACGCCCCCCAGCACCGCGCCCGTGTACGCGCGGTAGTCGTGGAACTTCTTCGCGGATGCGGGGCGGATGACGCCCTGGACCGGGAAGCGCACGTGGATGAGGTTGCGGTCGGACGCGATGTGCACGTTCTCCAGGTGGTGCAGCAGCGTCGGGCCCTCGTACCAGGGCATCTTCTCCGAGCGCGTCACCACGTTGTCTCCGCCCAGCGCGGAGATGGGGATGAACGTGAGGTCTTGCACGTCCAGCTTCATGGAGAACTGGCGGAACTCCTCGCGGATGGACTCGAACACCCCGACGTCGAAGTCCACCAGGTCCATCTTGTTGATGCAGAGCACCAGGTGCGGCACGCGCAAGAGCGACGCGATGAACGCGTGGCGGCGCGTCTGCTCCAGCACGCCCTTGCGCGCATCCACGAGGATGAGCGCCAGGTCCGCCGTGGACGCGCCCGTCACCATGTTGCGCGTGTACTGCAGGTGTCCCGGGGTGTCCGCGATGATGAACTTGCGCTTCGCCGTGTTGAAGTAGCGGTACGCCACGTCGATGGTGATGCCCTGCTCACGCTCGGCCTTGAGCCCGTCGAGCAGCAGCGCCAGGTTGACGTATTCGTCCCCGCGGGACTTGCTCGTGCGCTCCACCGCCGCGAGCTGGTCCTCCAGGATGGACTTCGTATCGTAGAGCAGCCGGCCAATCAGGGTGCTCTTGCCATCATCGACGGAACCCGCCGTCGCGAATCTCAGCAGTTCCATCTAGAAGTATCCCTCGCGCTTGCGGTCTTCCATTGCCGTTTCACTGAACTTGTCGTCTGCGCGGCTCGCGCCTCGCTCCGTCACACGCGACGCTTTGATCTCGTGGATGACCTGCTCGATGGTGTCCGCGGTGGACTCGACGCAGGCCGTGCACGTCATGTCGCCCACGGTGCGGAAGCGCACCGCCGCGTTCGAGACCGCTTCGCCGGGGAGCAGCGGGAGGAAGGGCGACCACGCCATCAGCATGCCGTCGCGGCGGAACACCTCGCGGCGGTGCGTGAAGTAGATGGAGGGCAGCGCCACCTTCTCCTGCTCGATGTACTGCCACACATCCAGCTCGGTCCAGTTGGACAGCGGGAACACGCGGATGTGCTCACCGCGACGGTGGCGCCCGTTGTAGAGGTTCCACAGCTCGGGCCGCTGGTTCTTCGGATCCCACTGCCCGAACTCGTCGCGGAACGAGTACACGCGCTCTTTCGCGCGCGCCTTCTCTTCGTCTCGCCGCGCGCCGCCGAACACCGCGTTGAAGCCATGCTTCTCGATGGACTCGAGCAGCGGCTGCGTCTGCAAGCGGTTGCGCGACGCGCGCGGTCCCTTCTCCTCCGTCACCTTCCCCGCATCGATGGCTTCCTGCACCGACGCGACGATGAGGCGCGCGCCCAGCTCCGCCGCGCGCTCGTCCCGGTACTTGATGACCTCCGGGAAGTTGTGCCCCGTATCCACATGCATCAGCGGAAACGGGAGCGGCGCCGGCCAGAAGGCCTTCACCGCCAGATGCAACATCACCGCGGAGTCCTTCCCGCCTGAGAACAGCAGCACCGGTTTATCGAACTCGGCTGCTACTTCCCGAATGATGAAGATCGATTCCGCTTCCAGCGCCTCGAGGTGCGACAGCTCGTAGCTCACGAAGAAGCAAGGTAGCACAGGTCCCTGTCATCCCCGCTAGCCGTCCCCTGCGCGGAAACTGCGTCAGCGTCGCGAGCTTCGCCCAATGAGACATCGCGCCGGGGCCCGTGAGCTGCGCAGAGCCATACCACTCGGGTCCACCGACATTCCGCGAGCACTCCGTCACGCCTCCAGCCATTCACTCCTGGTGAATCCATGTCACACGTTCTGGCGGGTCTGCCTTCCTGGACAGAGGGCTTGACCGGTTTTCCAGGCCCGTGCGACAGAGTGTGGGTGATGCGAAGCGCGACCGCCCCGACCCCCTTGGACCGCTGGTTCCCCACTCGCAAGCCGCTGCCCGAGGCCCGGCTGCGGCTGTTCTGCTTCCCGTTCGCGGGCGGCAGCGCATCCATCTACAACGGATGGAGCACGGGCCTGCCCCTGGGCGTGGAGCTGTGCGCGGTGCAGCTGCCGGGGCGCGAGCGCCGGTTGATGGAGCCGCCCATCGCGTCCATGCCCGCGCTGCTGGATGCGGTGATGCCGGTGATGGCGCCGCTGTTGGACAAGCCGTTCGTCCTCTTCGGCTACAGCATGGGCGCGCGCATCGCGCTGGAGGTCGCGCGGCGACTGCACCTGCAGGGCGGCCCACAGCCTCGTGGCTTCATCGCGGCGGCGGCGCCTCCTCCGGCCGCGAATGACCGCGAGCCCATCCACCAACTCGACAACCCGCGCTTCATCGAGAAGCTGCGCGCCTACGACGGAACGCCCGAGGAGATCCTCCAGCACCGCGAGCTCTTGGAGCTGGTGCTGCCCACTCTGCGCGCGGACTTCTCGCTGGCGTGGTGGGAGAACGGGCCGGACGCGGTGAAGCTGGGCATCCCCATCTCCGTGCTGGGCTCCACGGGCGACAAGCACGTGGCCGTGTCGCTGCTGGAGCGCTGGCGCGACGAGACGAGTTCCCCCGACGTGCGCGTGCGGCACTTCGCCGGCGGGCACTTCTTCATCCGCTCGCACCCGGAGCAGGTCCTCTCCGCGGTGCGAGAGGACGTGGCGCGCTGGGCCGCTACGCCCTGAGCCTCACGCGGATTGGAAGCGCGGGGGCGAGTCCCCCGAGAGCGGCACGGTGTGCTGCCACCGCACCGTCAGCGGCGCGCCGCGCGGACGGCGCACCGCCAGCGCCGCGTGGTGTCGCGCCGACGGACGCAGCTGCATGAACTGCCACGTGTCCGGCACGTCGTTCATGCGCGGATCGAACCCGATGCGCGGCATCTGCCCGGGCGACAGCTCGAAGGCGAATTGATCCAACGGCAGCGAGAGCCCCGCGCCTCGCGCCTTGATGTACGCCTCCTTCAAGGTCCAGTAGTCGAAGAAGCGCTCGCGCTGGCGCTCTCGGGGTAGCGCGCGCAGGGACTGGACCTCCGTGCGCGCGAAGAAGCTGTCGGCGATCTCCACCGTCTCGCCAGGGCGCTCGGCGTCCTCCACGTCCGCGCCCAGGTCCGCCTCCAGCCCCACCGCCACGAGCGCCATGCCGTCCGTATGGGACAGGTTGAAGCGCAGCCGCGCGCCCCACGGTCCGACAATCTCGGGCCGACCGAAGGCGTTGGGGACGAAGGACCAGGACTCGGGCGCCACGGGCGCGTAGCGCGAGAGCGTCAAGCGGACGAGCGCGTGCGACACGAGGTACTGGCGCTGGTGGCGCTCGAAGCGGAAGCGGCGCTGCTTCTCGCGCTCGCCTGGGTCCAACAAGGCGTCATAGGCCTGGAGGAGGCGCGGGTCGTCGATGCGCTCGGGCTCGACGATCCACACGTGGACTTCATCCGACCGGAGCGTCAGGGGCACAAGAGGAGCGGGCGCGGTCATCGGCCGGAAGCGAAGCAGGAACCGCGGCGCGTGTCACGGGGGCCGCCGCGCTGGAACGATGCGGGCGCGTGGACATAGGCTCGCCCTTCGCGGCCTCCGCGCGAGACCGCTAGGGGGGATCACCATGGACCTGGTCGTCGCGACGAAGAAGCTGGAGACGCTGCGCGCCCTGATGAACGGCCACACCGACCGCGCCGAGGAGCAGCGCATCCTGGCGCTGCTCACGGAGGCCACGGCGGAGGAGCTGAACTTCCTGCTGGCGAACGTCGACCTCGCGGCACTCCTGTCGGACATGGATGATCGCCTCCTGGGTCCGCACCACCACACCGCCGCCCTGGAGCTGTTGGCCACCCGGCGCGCGGGCGAGCTGTCCGTACCCGTGCGCGCCTCGTTGGTGACGGCGCTTCAGGTGGGCAGCACGCCGGCCATGGCCGAGCGGGGCATCCGGGACCTCCTGTGCATCACCCGGGGCCGCGAGCTGACGGCGCTGAAGAACCTGCTCGACGCGGGCGGAGACTTCCACGACCTCGCGCAGCTCGTGTTCGACGACGTGGATGACCGCGGCGTGCGCGAGGCGATCCTCTCGCACGTGCGTCACGAGGCACTCGGCAATCCCAGCGGCGAGAACAAGGTCCTCAGCGACATCGACGACACCTTCTTCGTCAACTGGAAGGACACACGCTATCCCTCGCAGACGGTGTACCCGGGCGTCACCCAGTTCTACCGTGAGCTGGATCGCGGGCCGGGCCTCGCCCCCGGCCGGCTGGGCGACCTCACGTTCGTGAGCGCGCGCCCCATGGATCCGCTGGGGCTCATCGAGAACAACACGCTCGCGCAACTGGAGGCGCGCGGCGTGCCCACGCCCGTCATGCTGTCCGGCGACTTCTTCCACCTGCTGGGCAACGCCCGCATCGCGGAGAAGAAGTTCGAGAACTTCCAACGCTACGCCCAGCTCTTCCCCGAGTACGGCTTCGTCTTCGTGGGCGACAGCGGCCAAGGCGACGTGGACTTCGGCGCGAAGATGCGCGCCGCCGAGCCCGACGCCGTGCACGCGGTCTTCATCCATGACGTGGTGGCGACGCCCGAGCCCCAGCGGCTCGCCCACCGGGCCCAGCGCATCTACTTCTTCGACACCTATGTCGGCGCGGCGGTGGAGGCCTTCGGTCTGGGCCTCATCGCGCGAGACGGCGTGGACCGGGTGGCCCAGGTGGCCACGGCCGCGATGCGCACCATCGCCTTCCAGACACCCGCGCAGAAGGAGGCCCGAGAGGCCGAGCTGCGCCGGGACCTGGCGCGCGTCCAAGCCCTCGCATCCGCACGGCCGCCCGCGAAGGGCTGAGCACCCGACACCCTGCTCCACTGAGGGGGCCGAGCGCCGCCCCGCGTGAGCGACAGGTGCTCAACCTCGGGCAGTCCGCCAGACCTCGGGGGCAGTTGAAGGCGAGCCCTCGCTCCCCACCTTTGGGAGCGCTTCGGATTGGAGGCCGAAACAGGGGCCGGCGTGAGGGGGGCGGAACGCGATGGATCTCTTTCCCATCCACCTGCTGTTCATCGTCGTGCTGATGAATCGCTACATCCTCGGGCCGTTCCTGCGCCGCTTGAAGGGCAAGCACTTCGAGCGCGTGGATGACACCTACCAACCCCGCGTCGCGGTGGTCATTCCCCTCTTCAACGAAGGCAAGGGAATCGTCGACACCATCAACGCGCTGCTCGCTCAGGACTATCCGAGCGAACTCTTGCAGATCATCGTCGTGGACGACTGCTCGCAAGACGACAGCTTCGCCTGGGCGCTCAAGGCGGCGGAGGGCCACCGCAACGTCATCGTCACGCGCAACCCGGAGAACATGGGCAAGCGCAAGGGCATCAACCGCGGCGTGCGCACCGCGGAGGACGCGGAGATCATCGTCTCGGTGGATTCGGACGTCATCGTGGATCGCCGCGCCGTGCGCGAGCTGATCCGCCGCTTCGTGGAGCCGAACATCGCGGCGGTGGGTGGCCGCACGTACGTGACGAACCGCCATCAGAACTGGCTGACGAAGATGATTGAAATCAAGTTCCACTTCGCCCAGCAGTGGCTCAAGGACCTGGAGCGCAGCTTCCGTCAGGTGATGTGCCTGTCCGGGTGCCTCACCGCGTATCGGCGCCACGTGCTCCTGGAGCTGGAGCCCATCCTGGAAGCGCGCGCCATCGCGGGCGTCCCCATCAAGTATGGCGAGGACCGCTTCCTCACCCGGCAGATCGTCAAGCACGACTACGAGACCGTCTACACGCTCGACTCGTTCTGCTTCACGGCCGCGCCCGCCAATCTGGCGGGGTACTTCGCGCAGCAGCTCCGGTGGCGACGCTCCAATCTGGTGGACCTGCTGTCGGGCCTGTCTCACGCCTGGCGGCTGCACCCGGTCATCACCATCCACTACGTCTCGCAGTTGGCGCTGCTCCTGTCGTATCCCGTCGTCATCGTCGCCAACGTCATCAATGGCGAGTTCTGGGACATCCTCTCGTTCCACTTCCTCGTCATCGGGCTGCTCGGCTTCATCTACCGACTGGAGACGCGGCACCTGCCCGCGGACCGTCGCGTCTCGGGCGCCAGCTTCCTTCCCATGGCGCTCCTGATGCCCGTCACCTATGCGCTCTTCACCCCGCTCGCGCTCCTGACGCTGGACTCGGGGAGCTGGGAGACGCGCGGCAGTCCGAAGGCCGCGCCCACCCTCGCGCCCAGTCCCCAGGGCGTTTCGTCCACCCACGCGGGTGAGGGCACGCAGTCATGAATCAGAGGCTCGCCAACCGCATCAACTCCATCGCCGTGTCCTCGTACAAGTTCATGGGCTCGGTGCTGCTCGGGTTGATCCTCCTGGGGCTGCTCTCGTTCTTGAGCGTGCACGGGTTCTTTCTGTTCAGCCGGAGCTGGCTGACGCCGACCATCGTGTCCCCCACGGATCCGCAGATCCTCCTGCTCAATACGCAGGCGGCCCAGCAGGAATCACGGCGGGATGAGCTGCGCGCCCGGCGCCGCGAGGTGACCGATCAGCTCGTCGATGCCGAGCGCACCATCCACGCCGAGCGCTCGTTCCAGCAGCGCTTCCAGGTGGCGCTCAAGAGCGAGCGCGACGCGCGGGCTCGGATGGCGCAGCGCCTGGGCGTGTTGCATCAGGAGTACCGGCGCACGCAGCAGGACATCGAGGAGGCGAACCGCGCCTTCGCGGGGCTGTCGCGCACGCGCTCGGAAGCGCTGCTCACCGCCAAGCTCCTGGATCGCGAGGACAAGCTCACCATCAACCATCACCTGGCGCAGATGGCGCAGAGCAACCTGACGCTCGCGCAGACCTCGGTGGAGCTGGAGACGCGCGTGGAGACGCTCCAGCGCGAGATGCAGGGACTGAGCGCGGCGCAGAACGGCTTGGGCAAGGACGCGGTCCAGGAAGGCCTCACCACGGACACGCTGCTGCTGGAGCGCGAGTTCACCCACTCGGTGCTGGAGGAGGCGCGAGCGGAGGCGACGCACAAGAGCCTCGAGCGGGACATGCAGGGCCTGGACGACGCGACCGCTCGCTTCGAGAAGCTGCTGGAGACGCTGAAGAGTTCCCCGTACCTGAAGGCAATTGAACAGAACCTGACGATCGGCTTCGTTCCCTACGAAAACATCCACAACGCGGAGCCCGGGACCCCCCTTTACGCCTGCGCGGCCAAGGTGATCTGGTGCCGGGAGGTCGGCGTGGTGGGCCCGGTGTTGGAGGGCGAGGTGACCATCAAGCATCCCATCCGGCAGTACATGCTGCGCGGGGTGATGGTGGAGCTGGAGCTGAAGGACGCGCCCAGTGCGCGCGAGGACCTGCTGCACCTGGGGCGGCCCCCGCTGCTGTTCTGAGGCAGGCTCCGAGGAGACACGAGCGCGTGATGCGGATGAACATCGCCTTCGCCGCGTGGCTGTGGCTGAGCGCCGGGAGCGCTGCAGCCCAGGCGCCAGCGCCCGAGGCCCCGGGCGCCGCGTTCGGCAGCGACCTGTCCAGCGGCTACTGCGACTGGGTCCAGGGCACGAGCGACGCCGAGACCGCGCTGCTCTTCGCGCCCGAGGTCTTCGCCTCGGTGGGCGTGGTCAACGCGGGAGAGGCCGAGGGAGGCACCTCGTCCAATCCCCTCGGCAAGCCCAAGGCCCGGGTGACCGCGGGCCTGGACTACGACCTCATGGGCATCTACCGCGGCGTCACCCTGCGGCGGCGCGCCGAGGCCGAGTGTCGCCGCTACCGCGCCCTGGCCACGCTCCAAGCCGCCGTGCTCCAAGGCAGCACGCTGTGCGAGTCCGCCGCGCTGGAGGCCCGAGCGCACTCGCTGGAGACGTCCCTGCCCCGCGCCGAGGCGCTCCTGGCCTCGCTGCGCAACGACCTGCGCGACGGCAACGCCACGCTGGAAGAACTCAACGCCGTGCAGGTGCGCCTGGATGGCCTGCGCTCGCTCGCGAGCGACACCGCGCGCGCCATGGACCGACTGGCCGTGGTGCCCCCCGAGCCCATGGGCCGCTCGCTGTCCGCGCTCCTGGCCGAGTACGAGGCCGCCGACGACGCGGTGGAGGCCATCCTGGGCGGACTGCGCCGCGCCGACGCGTGGGGGTTGGACCTGCGCGGCGGATACGATCAGGTCTTCGAGACGACCCAGGACGTGCCGCTCTTCGGACAGCTCACGCTCTCGTACAACCTGGGCCACCTGTGGCAGGGCTCGGCCAACGCTCGCGCGCGACAAGGGCGCCGGCGCTCCGAGAAGGAAGCAGTGGAGGGTACGCCCCGGCGCATCCAGGCCACGTTGGCCGAGCTGCGCGCGCTGCGCGACACCGAGACGACGCGCCTGCGCGAGGTGAGCGCGCTGGTGTCGGACCTGGAGGCCCAGCTCTCCGAGGTCCAGCGACTGGAGACCCGCCAGGTCCGGCGCTTCCGTGACTACCTGGAGCTGGAGCTGTCGCGACTGCGCGCGGAGCAGGCCTATGTGGGGACGCACCTGGCCTCGCTGCAGGCGCTCCTGAAGACCGAGGGTCCATGAAGCGCCTGCCTGGGATGCTCGCGTGGGGCCTGTGCGCCGCCGCGCTCACACTCACGCTCGAGGAGGCCCGGGCCATGGGCAAACCCAAGCACGACGCGTCTCCACCGAAGGCCGCGCCTTCCGCCCTCCCCTCGGGCACCGGCCCCGAGCCCGGCCCGCTTTCGCGCGTCTCGCCCACGAGCATGAACATCACCGAGGGCAAGCCGGGCCTGGGCCCTGGCGATGTCTTGCAAGTGAACGAGCCTCGCCTGCGGGCCGTGGTGCCCGGGCCGCATGGCTCCGACGTGGCGCTGCGCTTCACGTGGCTGGGCGACAGCAGCGTGACGACACCGCTGGCCTCGGGGGAGATGCGCAAGCAGCTCGGCATCAAGCTGCGCGCGCTCGATGGCTGCAACGTCATCTACGCCATGTGGCGCATCGCGCCCCGCCCCGGCATCGTCGTCAACTACAAGCGCAACCCCACGCTGCACACCAGCGGCGAGTGCGGGAACCATGGGTACTCGCTCGTCGCGCCCCAGCAGCAGCTCTTCGTGCCGGCCCTGCGCGTGGGAGTCCCGCACACGCTGCACGCGCGCATCGAGGGCACGCAGCTGAAGGTGTGGGCCGATGGCGCGCTCGTGTGGGCCGGCGTGCTGCCCGCGGACGCGCTCACCCTGCTGGGCCCGGGCGGCCTGCGCACCGACAACGTGCGCGCCAACCTCGAGCTGTTCACGCACTGAGGCCCGCCGCGCGAGAGACTTCCCGCGCGCGGCCCGGCTTCGTCAGTAACGGGGCTGCGCGTCCGGCGGGGGCGCGCGCACGCTGTCCGTGTCCTCCTCGCCCTCCTCGTCCTGGAGCGGCAGCGCGCACACGGTGGAGCCATTCATCGGGCAGTGCCCCTGGGCCTCCAGGTCGAACTGCCAGCGGTGCCGAGGGCACACGAGGAAGCGGTCCTCCTCCACCCAACCCTCGGCGAGGTCCGCCCCCTGGTGAGGGCAGTAGCGCTGGATGGAGTAGCGCTGGCGTCCGGCGGTCACCACGGTGCGCTCGCGCTGCGCCTCCGTGGCGCGCAGGCCCTCGCAGAACGCGCGCATGTCCTCGATCTCCACGCCCAGGAAGCCGTGGACGATGGGCTCGTAGACATCCGGGATGCGGCTCAAGCGCATGCGGAAGGAGAGCAGGAAGTCCTCCCAGTTGAGCTTGCGATCCAACACGCGCGAGATGTCCCACGCGTTGACCTTCATCGTGTACCGCTCGCCATCGAGGATCTCCGAGACGACGTCCACGCGCCGCCCCTGGAAGTCCACCCGCAGCAGGCGCTCGGGCACCTCCGCGACCTCGACGTACATGGGCATCTTCACGCGGTCGTGCAGATCCAACAGGTCCAGCTTGCGCTGAAGCTCCACGCGCAGCCGCTCGTGAATCTCATCGACCTCGGCGAGCAGCAGGTTGCGACGCCGCTCTCGGAACACCTGGGCCTGGGATTCGGCATAGGTGCGCAGGTACTCGTGGAGGTTCTCCGAGGTGACGCGCTCGGTGGCGAGCGACGAGTACGCCAGCGAGCCGACCTCCAGCACGTCCCCGGGCATGGGCTCCAGGTAGCGGACGGGGACCTCCGGCAGGCGCTGCTCCAGGAAGGAGAACAGGTCCGGGGCGCGCGGGAAGATGTTCACCTCCTCGAAGTTCAGCGCGTACAGCGCGGGGTCGAGGAAGCACGCCGGCCCCGCCGCCGCGATGTAGGCCGCGGGGCGAATGGCCTCCAGCGCGCGCGCCACCGCCTCGAACTTGCTGTCGCGCTTGCTGCGCGCGACCTCCGAGTACTTCTCGGGCGGGTACTCGTAACAGGTGGGGTGCCAGATGGCGCCGGAGAACTGGGCGGAGAACACGTCGATGGGCCCGTCCTCGGCCGACACGCGCGCCAGGCGATCATGCAGCTTGCAGTCGTTGAGGTTCAGGAAGCAGTGCCCATCTCCGCGCACGAGCAAGGCCGAGTCGCGGTTGGTGCCCTGCTCGGACAGGAAGAGCTTGATGTAGCCGTTCTTGATCGGCAGCTCCCGTCCGTCCTCGCAGGCGATGACGCGCTTGCAGCCGTAGCGGGCGAAGATGTCCTGCAGCTCGGAGCGGCGGAACCGCGGGACGATGACCGTGAAGTCGCGGCGACGGAGGGTCGCGAGGAACTCCGGGTCGAAATGGTCCTTGTGCTCGTGGCTGATGTAGAGGAACCGCTCGACCCCGGGCGTCTCCAGCTTCTCGCGCACCAGCGAGGCCAGGTGGTGGTTGCGCGGCAGCTGCATCCAGGCCGAGTCAAAGGCACCCTTCGGAGACAGCCATGGGTCCATGACCACGAGCGTTCCAGCGGTCTCGACCGCGAAGCCAGCGTGGCCCAGGAAGGTGATGTGCATGAACGTCGCCCCTCGGAGATGTGCGTTGGCGGGAGGAAAGGCTGCGACCCTCTCCTCCCGCCGGCCACCTGCCCGACAGTCGCGGGCGGGTGTCGAGGCGCGAACGACTACGGCTGGATCTCGCGGACGCTCATCCACTTGAAGTCCACGTCCGTGGCGCTGTCCCAGCGGAACGTGGCGATGGGGCCGCCCCAGGAGATGGGCATCTTGGGCACGCTGCCGCCACAGTGCTGCGCGTCACCGCCCCATGCCCCATCGTCGGTCAGGTCGTAGACCTTCTTCCAGGTGACCTTGTCCGCGTTGTCATTCAGATACAGCTCCAGCTTCACCGCGGGGCCCGCGGTGCCGGTGATGTTGCGCATCACGGCCTTGAAGCCGACCCACCGCCCGAGCAGCGACGTGGTGGCGGTCTTGTAAGGCACGTTGTCGTAGGAGACGTGCCACGTCTCCTTCTCCCAGCGCACGCGGCCGTCGTAATGCAGACCGCCCTTGTAGCTGCTGCCCTCGCAGCCCGAGTAGTTGTCGTTGTGCGTCCCGCCGCGCGCGTACCACGCGAAGTTGTCCGCCGAGTTCGACACGGCGTTCACCTTCATGAAGCCGGTCATCTCCACGTTCTTCCAGTCGTTGGGCGCCTGCATGTAGCCGCGGTCCGCCAACACGTCCCGGTCATACGTGGGGATGGCCTTCTGGTCGTAGCCCGTGGAGGTGAAGACCTCCATGCGGACCTTGGTGCTGCGCATCTTCCACGAGCCATCCGCGTTGCGCGTGATGGTGTCCTGCGGATCGAACCGCTTGTCGCTCGTGGCGCCGTCCGCCAGCGACCAGGACTCGCCACCGGGGAGGCTGGGGTAGAGCTGCGTGACGCCGAAGCCGTCCTTCGTGAGCGTGGGGGTCGGATCCGGCGTCGGGGTGGGCGTCGGATCCGGCGTGGGCGTGGGCGTCGGATCCGGCGTCGGCGTTGGAGTTGGATCCGGCGTGGGGGTTGGCGTGGGCTCGGTGGGGACGTTCGGCGTGGGGTCGGGCGGCGTGGTGCTCGGCGGGCTGACCGTGCCCACGTCATCGGGGGACGACGGGGTGGTCCCTCCGCTGGCGGAGCCACAGCCCAGCAAGGTCAGCGTCAGCGCGGTGGCACAGGTCGAGACGAACTTACGATTCCGGAGCAAGCGGGGTCCTTGTCCTGGGGACCAAGAGAGGGCGAGAGCCACGGCGACGACCGCCGCGACATCCTCACCGCACCGCCCGCGCTCCCGGACACCTCGCGCCCGTGGGAGCCCTGAACGGCTGGCTGCTCTCTTCGGCCCGGTGGTGACGATTCAGCCGGGATGGCTCGAACCCACCCCTCCCCTGAACACTTCCCAACATCTGCGCCAGTGCCCGAGCGGCAGCCGCCCCGCTCCCCCGCCAGGCCCTTGCCTCGCCCCGGCCCAGACTTCTGTTTTCTCGAAGCATCCCGACCAGATTCTCTATTTGTCGAAGAATGACCCGGCCCTTATCTCAAGCGTCGCCCCGCACCTGATTCGCGGGCGGGAGATGCCATGAAGAACCAACTCAAGACCGTCCTGCTGCTCGGCATCCTGTCGACCCTCCTCGTCACGTTGGGAGGCGCGCTCGGAAAAGGCTTCCTGCCCATCGCGCTGCTGCTGGCGGTGGTGATGAACGTCGGGGCGTACTTCTTCTCGGACCGACTGGTGCTCGCCATGCACGGCGCGCGCGAGGTGTCCCCGAGCGAGGCGCCGGGACTCCACCGCATGGTGGCGGAGCTGGCGCACAGTGCGCAGCTGCCCATGCCTCGCGTCTTCCTCATGGACGAGGCCCAGCCCAATGCCTTCGCCACCGGCCGCAACCCCGACAAGGGCGTGGTGGCCGTCACGACGGGACTGCTCCACCTGCTCAACGAGCGCGAGCTGCGTGGGGTGATTGCCCACGAGCTGGCCCACATCAAGAACCGGGACATCCTCCTGTCCACCATCGCCGCCACGGTGGCCGCCGCCGTGACGTACCTGGCGCACGCGGCCAGCTTCGCCACCGCGCTGGCCGGGGCGCGGAGCGATGACGACTCGGAGGAGGGCTTCTCGCCCATCCAGTCGCTGATGCTGGCGCTGGTGGCGCCGATCGCCGCCACGTTGATCCAGCTCGGCATCTCGCGCTCGCGCGAGTTCCTGGCGGACGAGACGGGCGCGCGCATCAGCGGAGACCCGGAGGCGCTCGCCCGGGCCCTGGAGAAGCTCCAGGCGGGCGCGGAGCACATCCCCGCGCCGCCGCGTCCGGCCACCGCGAGCCTGTTCATCGTCAACCCGTTCGCGGGCGTGGAGGGCATCCTCAACCTCTTCTCCACCCACCCGCGCATCGAGGAGCGCGCCCGCCGGCTGCGTGCCCTGGCCACGCGCCCTGCCCCCTATTCGAGCTGGGACGCGCCCTCCGCGCGCTTCGGCTGAACCCCTCCTCGCCGCGGATCGGCGAGCCCACGCGGTGGGGCGAGGGGCGCATTCCCTCCCCCACCTTTCGGCGTCTTCCCGGCGCCCCACACCCCGTTCGAGAGCACCGGAGAACCGAGATGGACTCAATACAAACCGTGGGCAGCCCCCTGCTGTGGGGCGGCTTCATCGCCTTCGTCATCGCGATGCTGGCCCTGGACCTGGGCGTGTTCCACCGCAAGGCTCATGAAATCAAGATGAAGGAGGCGCTCGCGTGGAGCGCCGTCTGGGTGAGCCTGGCCCTGCTCTTCAACGTGGGCATCTGGTGGAAGTTCGGGCCCGAGCCGGGGATGCAGTTCCTCACCGGCTACCTCATCGAGAAGTCCCTCTCCGTCGACAACATCTTCGTCTTCGTCGTCATCTTCTCGGCGCTGGGGATCCCCTCGCTCTACCAGCACCGCGTCCTGTTCTGGGGCATCCTCAGCGCGCTCGTGCTGCGCGCGGTGATGATCTTCGCCGGCGTGGCCATGCTGGAGCGCTTCCACTGGCTCATCTACGTCTTCGGCGCGTTCCTCATCCTCACGGGCGCCAAGCTCTTCCTGCAGCGCAACAAGGAGGAGCACCCCGAGGACGGCTGGCTGATGAAGGCCGCTCGGCGCGTCATCCCCTCCACGAACCGCTATGACGGGCAGCGCTTCCTCACCGTGGAGAACGGCCGCAAGCTGGCCACCCCGCTGCTCATGGCCCTCTTGCTCGTCGAGGCGTCGGACGTGCTCTTCGCGCTCGACTCCATCCCGGCCATCTTCGCCGTCACGCGGGATCCGTTCCTCGTCTTCACCTCGAACATCTTCGCCATCCTCGGCCTGCGCTCGCTGTTCTTCCTCATGGCCGGCATGGTGGAGAAGTTCAGCTACCTGAAGGTGGGCCTGTCCGGCGTGCTCATCTTCGTGGGCGCGAAGATGGCGCTCATCGACGTGGTGAAGATCCCGCCCGCCCTGTCGCTGGGCATCATCGCGGCGCTGCTGGGCGCGAGCATCGTGGCCTCGCTGCTCAAGGCGCGTCACGCGCCGCGCGCCAGCGAGTCCTGACGCCCCGGCGCACGCCTCAGTGCGCCAGGGACAGCTCCAGGAACTGGAGCCAGGCGACGACGACCTCCTCGAACTCCTCCAGCGGCAGGTGGAGGACGCGCCCGGGGATGGTCGTCTCGCAGTGGATGGAGGCCCGGGCCCGTGACAGGTCCAGGCTCCAGCCCTCGCCCGGGACGGCCCAGCGCTCCCGCTGCCCGTCCCGGACCGCGCGCGTCACCCGAAGCAGTCGCTGAACCGCCGAGACATCCGGCCGCAGCTCCAGGGTGAGGTAGTCCGCCAGCACATCATCCGGGGGCGGGGCACTCACGAGCGCCTTCCCCTGCAGATCCCATGTGAATCGCAGTGACCTCGGCACCCGGCCAGCGTGGCATGGGCTCTTGGCGCCCCCCAACGGGACCGCCCAGACCCAGGCCGAGGAACCAACAGTGGGAGGCCCCCCAGGGCAATGGCCAAAAGAAAAAAGCCGTGAGTCCCAGGAGGACTCACGGCTTCGTTCTTGATGGGCGCAGCAGGGTTTGAACCTGCGACCCCTGCCGTGTGAAGGCAGTGCTCTACCGCTGAGCTATACGCCCGACTGCTTTGCTGCCCGCCGCCAGCGGCGCGACGAACGCGGCGGTAAATGCCATTCGCCCGCGCCAGTGTCAACGCTATTTCGTGCTCACTCGTCCGAGAGGTCGCCGAGCTTCTCATCCAGCTCGCGCAGGCGGCGCTTCAGGCCGGCGAGCTGCTTGCCCACGGACTTGAACTCGCTCTTGGGCGCGAAGTGGAAGGCCTTCATCAGCTCCTCCTGGCCCCGGTCGAGCGCCTGCTTTCCGCGCTGGACCCGGCCAATGGTGGTGGCGATGGCCATGGCCCGGCCCTCGTCGGCCATGAGCTTCTCCATGGCCTTGCCGGACAGGCGAAGGGCCTGCTTCTTCAAGTCGTCCTTGAGTCCCACGTGACGCCTCCCCGGCCGCGCTCACGGCCCGTCGATGAACTCGGTCTGAAGCTGGGCGAAGACGCGGTCGGCGATGCCCTTGTAGCGCATGCGCTCGATGAGCGGCTGCAGGTCGCCCTTCATGGAGATGCGCCGCTTGAGGACGGCCTCCACGGGATCCAACGTGCCCAGCAGCAGTTGCTTCCAGACGGAATACGGCGCGCGGGCCAGGTACGCCGGCTCCAGCTCGTCCAGGTCGTCAGGATCATCCAGCACCCGGGCCTTCTGGATGCGGCAATCGCCTGGGACGACGTGGACGACGAAGGACTTCGCCAGCTTGCCCGGCTCGGCCTCCACCACTGCCCCGAAGTCGCCCACCCAGCCCTTGCCGGCCACGGCGCACTCGGGATCCGCGTTGGTGAGCCGGACTGCCTCGGCCACCCACTCCTTCGACGGAAACTTCGGCATCGCTTCTCTAACCTCTACGGAAGATGCTCTTGATGCTGGAGAGGAGCCCCCGGTCGTCGCTGCTCCCCGAGGCGCTCTGCGCCTGCGGGGGCGTGCGAGCCGCCGCCTCCTGAAGCGCCTTCTTCAGCGCCTCGGGCGTGTCGCGCGTCGCCAGGTCCACCTTGCGCATGCCGCTGGCGTCCTCCACGGTCACCTGGAGGAGACACTCCTCGGTGAGCCGGAAGTCGATCTTCCGCCCCGCAGCCGCGGCGGGCACCCGGACGGTGCCCAGGTACTCGTTGTCGACCATCAGGTCGCTGTCCCCCTGGAAGATGTCCAGCTCGATGAAGGGCGAGCCCGCGTCCTTGGGAGGCGGCAGGCGGAAGCTCTTCACCATGGGGATGAGCGAGTTCTTCTCGATGATGCGCTTCACCCGGCCGTTGGGCAGGGCGTAGCCAATGGGCATGGACAGCGCGTCCAGCAGCGTCACCGCGTCGATGCTGCCCAGCGAGTCCCCCAGGAGCGCCGCCCCCAGGGCCACGCACTCGTCGGGGTGCACGCCCTTGCGCGGAGGCTTGCCGAAGTGCGTCTGGATCTTGTGCTGCACGAGCGGCATGCGGCTCTGGCCACCCACCAGGATGACCTCGTCGATCTCCGAGCGGGCGATGCCCTTCTCTTCCAGCACGCGGTCGCAGATCTCGAACGTGCGGTCCACCAGGTCCCCGGTCAGCGCGTTCAGCTGCTCGCGCGTGAGGGGGATGCGCAGGTCGAGCGGCTTGCCCTTGCGCTCCTCGATGTACGGCAGGTCGATGACGACGTTGGGGATGAGGGTCAGGTCGATCTTCGCCGCCTCGGCGGCGTTCTTGATGCGCTGCAGGGCGATGGGGCTCTCGGAGAGGTCGACCTTGGTCTCCTCGCGGAAGCGCTCCAGCACGTACTCCATCACCCGGTTGTCGAAGTCCGCACCGCCGAGGAACGTGTCGCCGCCGGTGGCCAGCACCTCGAAGACGTTGCCGGCCAGGTGCAGCACGCTCACGTCGAAGGTGCCGCCGCCCAGGTCATAGACGAGGATCTTCTGATCCAGGCCCCGGTTGAAGCCATAGGCCAGCGCCGCCGCGGTGGGCTCGTTGACGATGCGCTTCACGTCGAAGCCGGCCAGCCGCCCGGCCTCCTTCACCGCGTTGCGCTGGTTGTCGTTGTAGTAGGCCGGCACGGAGATGACGGCCGCGTCGATGGGGCCGCCCAGGAACTGCTCCGCGATCGTCTTGAGCTGCGACAGCACGAAGCTGGAGATCTGCGGGAGCGTGTACAGCTTGCCCCCCGCGGTGACGGCGGCGTCTCCGTTGGTGCCCTCGACGATGTCGTAGGGGAAGTACCCCTTGAGGTCCTCCACCGCCTTCGAGTGGAACTTGCGGCCGATCAACCGCTTGGTGCCCCAGAGCGTGTTCCGGGGGTTGGTGACCATTTGATCCTTGGCCACGCCACCCACCAGGAGGTCCCCCTTCCCCGACAGCGCTACCACCGAGGGGAGGATGAGATTGCCACGGTCCGTGGGGACAATCTTCGGGATGCGGTTGCGCACGGAGGCCACCAGCGTGTTGGTGGTGCCCAGGTCAATCCCGACGATGCGAGGTCTGTCCGCCATGAAGTTCTGGGGCGTGGGCCAGGGGGGAGCACGCCCGGCTTGACTCTGTATCACGTCGCGCACGGTCGTGCGCGTTTATGGGCGGTCCTCCCCCTCGGGGCCTTCCAGGGAGCGGGGCGGAAGCGCCTCCGGTGGCGCGTCCGAGACCTCCGCCACCGCCCCCGCGGGCGACGGGGTGTTGCGCGCATACGGCGCCTCCTCCCCGGTGGGCAGTTCCTCGATGAACCGGGATACCCGGAGGAGGACCCGCTCCCCGTCCCGAGGCCGGGACGACTCGGGGTAGACCAGGGCCAGCTCGTCCCGGGCCCGGGTGACCGCGACGTAGAAGAGGCGGCGCTCTTCCTCCTCGTCCTCCGGCAGCCGGGCGACCGCGGTGAGCGGAAACCGGCCCTCGATCAGCCAGAGGACGAACACGGCCCGCCACTCCAGCCCCTTGGCCTGGTGCACGGTGGAGAGCGTGAGCTGCGTCTCCGGAGCCTCTCCGCCCAAGGCGCCGCGCGCCGAGAACTCGGCCACCAGCGCGATGTCGGCCAGGAAGTGCGACAGGTCCTCGAAGCGGGCGGCGAACTCCGCGAGCTGACGCAGGTCGTCCTCGCGGCGCTCCTCCTCGGAGAACTCCGCCCGGAGCTGCTCGGCGTAGCCCCCGGACAGCACGGCCTCGATGAGGGTGCCGGGCGCGCGCGCGGCCTCGGGCCGGGTGAGGACGCCCAGCACCTGGGCGAAGCGCCCGAAGCCCTCGGTGGCCTTGCGCGGCACGAGGGCGCGCACCTCCGAGCGACCGAGCCCCTCGGCCAAGGAGATGCCCTCGGGGAGCGCGCGCAGGGCGGTCCACAGGTGCTCGGCGCTCGCGGAGCCCACGCCGGGCACGCGCTGGATGATCCGCTTGAAGGCCAGCTCGTCCGCCGGGTTGTGCACCAGCTTCAGGTAGGCGAGCACGTCCTTCACGTGGGCCTGCTCGAAGAAGCGCACCCCGGAGCGCACGCGGAACGGGATGTCTCGCCGGGTCAGCTCCAGCTGCAGCTCCAGCGAGTGGCTGTGCGCCCGGTACAGGACGGCCATGTCCTCCAGGCTCAGTCCCTGCTCGCGCAGCGCGTGGACGCGCTGGGCCACGAACGCGGCCTGCTCCAGTCCGTCCAGCGTGCCGACGACGCGCGGCATCACGCCCGCGGGGCGCTCGGCCGTCAGGGCCTTGGGGAACTGGCGCGTGTTCTTCGCGATGGAGGCGTTGGCCAGCCGGAGGATCTCCGGCGTCGAGCGGTAGTTGCGCGTGAGCGGATGCAGCGCGCAGCCCGGGTAGCGCACCGGGAAGTCGACGATGTTGGACAGCTCCGCGCCTCGGAAGCTGTAGATGGACTGGCAGTCGTCGCCCACCACGGTGAGGTTCTTGCGCTCCCCCGCCAGGAGGTCGACGAGGTCGCCCTGGAGCGGGTTGGTGTCCTGGTACTCATCCACGAGCACGCACTGGAAGCGCTCGGTGAGCTCCGCGCGGACGGACGCGTGCTCGACCAGGAGGCGCTTCAGGTGCGCCAGAAGGTCGTCGTAGTCCATCAGGTGCATCTGCGCCTTGCGCTGCTGGAAGCGCGCGGCGGTGGCGAACATCTCGGGGGCCACGGGCAGGAACTGAGGCCGGCGCTCCACCAGCACACGCGACACCGGCTGCTGGAGGTTCGTGGCCAGTGACACCACGTCCAGCACCGCGTCGGCCCTGGGAAAGCGCTTGTCGCTCTTGAGCTTGCGCTCCGCCAGGCACGTGGACATGAGGTCGCGCGAGTCCTCGCGGTCCAGCACGGTGAAGCCGCGCGAGAAGCCGAGCAGCCCCGCGTACTGCCGCAGCAAGAGGTGCGCGGCGTGATGGAAGGTGCCAGCCAGGATGCGCCGCGTGTCCACCACGGCGCCCGCCAGCTCCTCCACGCGCCGGGTCATCTCTCGCGCGGCCTTGTTGGTGAAGGTGAGCAGGAGGATGCCGTCTGGCGACACCCCGCGCTCCAGCATCCGCGCCACGCGGAACGTCAGGGTGCGCGTCTTGCCCGAGCCCGCCCCGGCGATGACGAGCACGGGGCCTGGATCCGCCTCGACCGCCGCGAGCTGCTCGGCGTTGAGGAGCGCGGCGTAGTCGATGCCCAGCGAGGGCGTCGCTGGAGGCTGAATCGACGAGGGCGCGCGCGTGAGCATGGGCGCGGAGACTCTAATCGCCAGCCGCGCGCGTGCCAGTGTTGGATCAGGGCTTCGGCGCGGATGCGAGACGGGCAGCGGCCACCGCGCGCACCTCGGGCGAAGGATCCCGGTCCTTCGCGCGCTCCAACAGGATGCGGCCCACCTGCTGGGGCAGCTTCGCGCTCACGGCCTGCAACGCCGCCGAGCGCTCCGTCACGCCCTGCGCCAGCCGCTCTCCCACCTGCTCGTCCGCGCACGTGCGGGCGTTGGGGGTCTGCTGTCGCAGCAGCAGCTCCGCGTCCGCCAGCCGGGCCTCGGCCAGCCGCAGCGCATCCGTCGCGGTGCGCTCGAAGGTCGCCAGGTCCTCGGAGAACTCGGTGCGGGCGGCGCGAGCACGCGCGATGGCCTGCGTGGCGAGGCGGGCGTCCACCACCGCGGCGCACAACTGACGCGCGGCGGCCAGGGGCACTCCCCCCTCGGAGGACACGGTCTGCTCCCGGGCCACGTCCTGCGCCCACAGCGCGAGCTGTCGCGCCGCCACGGCCGCGGAGAAGGGCTGCTTCCGCTCCTCGCGGATGTGGATCCACCGCCACAGCACGACCGGATCCGGCGACCCGGCGTCGAAGGCCCGCTGATACTCGGTGGCCGCCAGCTCCAACTGCCCGCGCAGGTCCAGGAGCGCGGCCTCCGTGAGGTACATCTCCGCGCTGCTCGCGCGCTCGTGGAGTCCCTCCAGGCGGCTGGCCACCTCGTACTCGGCCACCTCCGGAGGCAGCGCCGTGAGCACCGTGCGCAGCGACGCGAGCGCGTTCTGGCGGATCAGCGGGTTGCGCGCCGAGCGCAGCGCCTCCAGCAACGGATCCAACACGCGCACCGTGACGTGCTGTCCCAGCTCCTGCGCGGCCTGCCAGCGGTCCAGCGGATCCGGCGCCACGAGCGCCCGCTGGAGATCCTCCACGCCCCGCAGGTAGTGGCCCGGCAGCGAGGCCCGCACGAGCGGCTCCGGGCGCTGGAACGCGGCCTGCTCCGCGCGCGCCTGGGCGAGCCGCGCCGGGAACCGCGTCAGCTTGGGCCCCAGGGGATGCCCCTTCACCTTCGCCTCGGCCTCGTCCACCAGCCCCGAGACGAGCAGCCCCTCCACCTCCAGCTCCAGCAGCCGGACACGCGCCTCTTCGCGGTGCCGCCCCGCCGGGTACTGCTTCAGGTAGGCGAACAGCGGCGTCGCCCCCGAGGCCCGCGTGAAGGACTGATCATCCAGGCGCGCCTCCAGCTCCTGGCGGCGCGGATCCTCCGGCGCCTCGCGCATGAGGGACGCCAGCCGCTGCGCGTCGGTGCCGTCGGCCAGCTCTCGCTGCTCGCACGTGAGCAGCTCCGCCCGCGCCTCGTCCTTGTGGGCGCCGTCCGGGTGGTCCGCGAGGAACTGACGCCACGCCGAGGCGCTGTTCGCCTCCTTCGCGGCATTGAAGCGAAGGCCCTCCAGCAACGTCCGAGCCGTGCGCGCCTGGGCCGCCTCCGGGTACGTCTCCAGGAAGCGCTTGTAGGCAATCACCGAATGCAGCCGCTTGGCGTCCTCGAACTCCAGCTCCTCCAGACGCGCCTCGGCGGCGTCCGCGTCCGCGTGCTTCGGGTTGGCGCGCAGGAAGTCGCGGTAGCCCTGCACGGTGTCCACCTGGGTCGCGCGCTCGTACGCAGAGGGCACACACCCGGAGGCCAGCAGCAGGACGACAAGGGCACGGCGAAGTCGTGGCATTCGCGTCCAGCCATACCCCACCCGCCCCGCGCGGCAAACCCGAGGCCCGCCGTTCGGCTGGCTGGGTAGGTTTTTTGACGACACACCGAGCTGGGCCGAGCATCGGCACCCAGGACGCTACAGGGAGGTTGTCATGAGGCTGGGCGCGCTGCTGGCGATCATCGCGGTGACGACGGGCTGTGCCACGGGCTCACCCGTGGGCGGCTGGGTGGCCGCCGAGCCCGTCCGCTACCGGTCCGCGTCTCCCCCGGCCTTCCCCCGCGCGCCGCTGTCGGAGGACGTCCCCGCCACGCCGCCGCAGGTGGCTCGCCGGCCTCAGCGCCCGGCACCTGCTCCGGTGAAGACCTCGAAGCCCGGGGTTGCTCAGCGGCCCCGCGCCACTCCGCCCGCTCGGCAGGAGGCCCCGCGCCCCGCCCCTCGCGATCCGCGCGAGGTCGTGCTCGGCACGGCGCGGGGACTGGTGGGCCAACCCCAGGTCGTCGTGGGCGGGCGGACGTTCCCCTCGGACTGCACCGGGCTGGTGGAGGCCACCTATGCCCAGGCGGGCCTCTCCTTCCGAGGCAGCATCAAGCCGGGCGACAACGGCGTCACCGCGCTCTACCGCTACGCGAGGGCCCACGGCCGCGTGTACACGGACGGCCGTCCCGTCCCCGGAGACCTCGTCTTCTTCCGCGAGACGTACGATCAGAACCGCGATGGCCGCCGCAACGACGGGCTCACCCACGTGGGCCTGGTGGACACGGTGGGCTCGGACGGCACCGTGGTGGTCATCCACCGGGTGAAGCGCGGCGTCGTGCGCTACCGGATGAACCTGGAGCGCCCCAACCTGCCGAGGGATCCGAAGACGGGCGCGGTGCTCAACGACATGCTGCGCAACCCGGGCCCGGGCCAGCCGCACGTGCTCACCGGGCAGCTCTTCGCCTCGTTCGGCAGCGTGCTGCCCGCGTCGTCTCGGCCCCTCGCGGTCGCGGCGCGATAAGCGCAGCGAGCCTCACGAAGCGCGCGCGGTGCGGTCCCACGCCGCGCGCTGCGAGTTGCGCACGAAGCGCCAGAAGCCCACCACGATGGCCAGGTTCATGGTGACGAAGTAGTAGGCGACCGACGCCACCCGCTTCGCCGTGCCGCGCTTGAGCACCCCTTCCCTGCCGAGCAGCGCGAGCGCGTAGAACAGCACCTGGCCGAACAGCGTCACCCGGTAGAACGTCTGCTGGAGCAGGAAGAGGTTGGCCACCAGCGCGGCGGCCATCAGCGCGGGAGCGCACCAGCGCAGCAGCTTGTGCGACCAGAACGCGAACGCCGGGAAGCCCGCGGTCGGCAACAGGAGCCCCGGCACCATGCGGAGACTCTGGAAGTTGCCAGCGGCGATGCGGGCGCGACGGCCGAACTCCTTGCCGTAGTCCTCCGTCGTCTCCTCGTGCGCGACGGCCTCTTCCTCGTAGACGACCTTGAAGCCCTTCTCGAGGATGCGCAGCGGAATCACGAAGTCATCCACGATGGTGGACGGCGGAAGCAGGGTGAAGAGCGTGCGACGGATGGCGTACAGCCCCCCGTTGGCACCTACCACCGCGCCCCGTCGTCCCTCGTACAGCTTGATGAGGGACTCGTAGCTCCAGTAGGCGCTCTCTTCGTAGTCCTGCTTCGTGGGGTTGTAGAGCTTGAGCTTGCCGCAGACGGCGCCGACCTCGGGGTCCTCGAAGTGGCGGACGATCCGCCGCACCGCCTCCGCGTCGATCATCGTGTTCGCGTCCGAGAGCAGCACGATGTCTCCTCGCGCTGTCGGAATGCAGCGGTTGAGCACCGTCGTCTTGCCCGCGCGCGGCGCCGGAGACAAACGCACCCGCTCATCTCGGCACTGGCTCACCAGTTCGTCCGTCCCATCGGATGAGCCATCCGAGCCGATCAACACCTCGAAGCGGTCCACCGGATAGTCGAGCGCCAGGCTGTTCTCGAGCTTCTGCTCGATGCACGACGCCTCGTTGTAGGCCGCGACGACGAGGCTGACCGTGGGCAGTGGCCCCATCGCCCGCTCGCTCGGCGCCTCGTCCTTGGAGCGCATGCGCCGGATGTCCTGGGCGACACGCGCGATGCCTTCGAGGACGAACAGGCACAAGGGATAGAGAAAATACGTGTGCGCGAGCAGCAGCGCCGAGCACCAGAAGAAGACCTCCGCCATCACCTTGCCTCCCGAACCCCGGCCTTCGAAGCCGCCAGGGAGGCAGCAAGACGCGTGCCCGTGCCGTCAGGCGCAAGCCCCCGCAATCCGGCCTCCACGCGAGGAGACCGCGGGCGCGGCCTGCACTTTCTCCAGGGCTAGGGCGTGGCGGGACGCGCGAGCGTCGGGGTGACGTCATCCAGCAGCCGGCGCGCCAGCTCGTGCTTGTTGTTGAGCGCCAGCACCTCGTCCAGCAGCGCCTTCGCGGCGGCGTCATCGCGCAGCTTCATCGCCAGCCGAGCACCCAGCACATAGGCGCGCATCAACGTCGGATCCCGCTCGCGCAGGGCTTGGAGCTCGGCGACCGTGACCGCGAGGGACTCGGGCGGAGAGCCGCCGTTGAGTCCGTATTCGGCGCGGACCAGCACGCTCCAACTGGGCGCGGACTCCACTTGCCGCAGGCGCTCGGAGAGCCCCAGCGCTTGCCCCGCGCCGGTGACGGCCGCGTGGACTGCCTGGGCTTTGACCCGTGCTGCCACGGCCGATGCGGGCTCCACCTCGGGGGCCGCGCGAACGGACTGCATCAGCGCTTCGAGTTCCTGGGTCCGCTCGACAATCGACACCCGAAGCGTCTCCGCGTCGCGACCGAGCGCGGTCCGCTCCTCGGTGAGGGCGTTGACGCGCGCCTGCCAGTCCACCACCGCCCGAGTCCGCTCGAGTTCCGCGATGCGTCGAGCGATCAACTCAGCGCGCCACCGGAGGCGCTCGGCTTCCGCCTTCGAGTCATCGAGCCGCAGCGCGAGCGCCACGGCAAGCTCGGCCTGCGCCTCGGCGTAGCGCGGTGTGGAGGTGGTCAGCGCACGCAGTCCTTGGATGGCTTGCTCGCGGGAAGCGGCATCGTCGCGCCGCAGCAGCGCCACGGTCCGGTCCTTCTCCTTCACCGCCTCCACGGGCATGTCCGCGTTGCGATCGCGCCACGCGGGGTACGCAAGGAAGGTGCTCAACCCCAAGCCCGCCACGACAGCGAGCCCCCACAACAATCGCTCCCAGGACAACCGGCTCCCGCTGCCCCGAGACGTGTCGACGGAATCGACGCGCACCGCGGCGAGCAGCTCAGGAGGCAAGTCCACCGAGCCACGGCGAGACACACCCGACCGAGCGCCCGAGGACGACGGACTCTCGACAGCGGGCAGCGGCGCGAACGGGCGCAGCGTGTCCGAGCCCACCGGGGACGGCGGCTCGTATGGAAGCCGCACGCTCGAATCCGCCGAGTGCGCGGGGGCGCCGAAGATGGCGGTTCGCCGCACATCGGGAGTGGACGGAAGCCCGAGTCCGGCCTGGACCTCGGGCGGCAAGGCGATGGAACCCGAAGGCGAGGCCCCTTGCGAACCCGCGGTGTTCCCGAAGATGCGCGTGGTGTTTCCCGGCACGGGCGCGGCGCTGCGTGGGGACAAGTCCGAGAGCGCGCCGAAGACGTTCGTCCCGTGCCCCGGCGTCGTGCCTCCCGTCTGCGCTACGGCCCCGAAGACGTTCGTCCCGTGCCCCGGCGCGGCGCTGCGCGCAGACAGGTCCGAGAGCGAACCGAACACGTGGGTCCCGTGTCCTGGCGCCGCGGCTCCGGAAGTTGCACCGGCGCCCGTCGGCGCGACTGCTCCGAAGACGTTCGTCGCGTTGCCGGCAGACGCACCACCGGGCGCAACGCTGGAGCCAGTCGGCGCCACGGCTCCGAACACATTCGTTGCGTTGCTCGGTGACGTCGCGCCGTGCCCGGAACGAGCGTCGAGTGCACCGAAGACATTCGTCTTGTTGCCCGGAGCCACTCCACTCGGGTTCGGCGCACCGCCCACCGGCGACAACACTCCGTAGCCTTGCGTCTTCCCCAGTGGCGCCAGCCCCTCATCCGAGCGCACCGCCCCGAACGACTGGGTCCTGTCCACCGCGATCGCCCTGGCGTCCCGCGCGGGCACGGCCCCAAAGCCCTGCGTCGCGTTCGGCACGGGCGTCGCGCCCGACTGGAGCGCCGAGCCAAAAATCTGCGTGGACCGCACACCGGACGCCGGAGTCCCGAACGCCAGCGTCGAGTCCCCGACGCGCTCAACAGAACCCGGAACCGGCGTGGTCGCGCCCGCCATCGGCATCACGCCGACGAGCTGAGCCCCCGGAGGCGCCGCCACGAAGACATGGCGACACTCCGTGCACTGGACCGACGTGCCCCCTGGCGGAAGGAGTCGAGGGTCCAGGACATACTGCATCGAGCACTGGGGGCAGGCGATCTCCACGATGTGTGCTTACCACACGGCCTCATCGACCGCCGACGGCCCCAGGTCCGTGACCGCACGCAGGGTCTCCAACCGAGCCGGACCCACGCCCGCCACCGCGTCCACCTGCGTCCAGTCCGTGAACCCACCCCGCGCGGCTCGTGCCTCCACGAGACTCCGAGCCAGCCGCGACCCCACGCCTGGGAGTCGCGCCAGCTCCGACTCCAGCGCGCGGTTGAGATCCAACTTCCGCCCGAGCGCGAGCGCCTGACCTCCCGTGGGCACCTCGCCCGGGCCGCACGTCGCCACGCCGTCGGACGTCAGCCGCACGTCCGCTGACGCACACTCCAACGACGTGGCCTGTGACGGCCACGTCCAGCGAGCCACCCACCCCACTCCCACCAACCCCGATGCGACGACCGCGAGCGCGGCGGTGCGGCTCGCCACCCGTCAGGCCTTCTCGCCCTTCAGGGCCGTGGCCTCGGAGACCGTCGACTCCGAACCCGAGACCGCGTCCAACCCGAAGGCCGTGTGCAGCGCACGCACCGCCAGCTCCGTGTACTTGGCGTGCACCACGCACGAGACCTTGATCTCCGACGTGGAGATCATCTGGATGTTGATGCCCTCCTTCGAGAGGATCTGGAACATCCGCGCCGCCACGCCGGAGTGGTTGCGCATCCCCACGCCCACGATGGACACCTTGGCGATCTGGTCGTCCACCGCGACGCCCTCCGCCTTGATGCTCTTGGCGACCTTCTTCACCAGCTCCGACGCCTTGACGAAGTCCGCCTTGCCCACCGTGAAGCTCAGGTCGGTGCGGCCATCCTTCGACGCGTTCTGGACGATGAGGTCCACCACGATGGTCTTGTCATCGAGCGCGCCAAAGAGCTTCGCCGCCACCCCCGGCGTATCCGGCACGCCCCAGACGGTGATCTTCGCCTCGTTCTTGTCATAGGCGATGCCGCTGACCAGCACCTCCTCCATGGACTTGTCCTCCTCGCACACGAGCGTGCCCGGGTCCTGGGTGAAGGACGACTTCACCCAGAGCGGGACCTTGTACTTCATCGCGAATTCCACCGAACGGATCTGCAACACCTTCGCGCCCACGCTCGCCAGCTCCAACATCTCCTCGTAGGAGATGCGATCCAGCTTGCGCGCGGCGGGCACCACGTTGGGGTCCGTGGTGTAGACGCCATCGACGTCCGTATAGATTTCACACGCGTCGGCCTTGAGCGCGGCCGCCAGCGCCACCGCCGTCGTGTCCGAGCCACCGCGCCCCAGCGTGGTGATGTTCCCCGCCTCGTCCACGCCCTGGAAGCCCGCCACCACCACGATCTGTTTCTTCTTCAGCGCCGCGTGGATGCGCTCGCCGTCGATGCTCTTGATGCGGGCCTTCGCGTGCGTGCTGTCCGTGAGGATGCGCACCTGGTGGCCCATGAAGCTCATGGCCTTGCCGCGCTGCGCATGGATGGCCATCGCCACGAGGCCGATGGACACCTGCTCGCCCGTGGCCACCACCACGTCCTGCTCGCGCTCACTCGGACGGTCGGTGATCTGCGCCACGAGTTTGAGCAGGCGGTTCGTCTCTCCGGACATCGCGGACACGACCACCACCACGTCATGACCGGCTTTCTGCGCCGCGATGCAGCGACGCGCCACGTTCTTCATCCGCTCGGTGTCACCGACCGAGGTGCCGCCATACTTTTGGACGATGAGGGCCACGGTGCCTCTTTCCTCCCTGGACAGACCGGCGGGACGGTAGAAGGGGTTGGCTTCGGGTGTAAAGCGCCCGCTGCCCTCCCCGCGCGTTTGAGCTAGCGTTCGCGCCCTTTCGCACACTGCAATCCTGGAGCACCCCGATATGTCCCGCCCCCGCGTCCTTGTCGATGGCGACACCCTGAAGCTGGAAGAGATCCTCCAGGTGGCCCGCAACGAAGCGACGGTCGAGCTGGCCCCCGAGGCCGCCGCCCGCGTGGCCGCCTCCCGTGCCCTCGTGGACCGCGTCGCCGCCGGCGACACCCCGTCCTACGGCATCAACACCGGCTTTGGCACCCTCGCCGAGGTCCGCATCGACAAGAAGGATCTGCGCGACCTTCAGCGCAACCTCATCCTGTCGCACGCGTGCGGCGTGGGCACCCCGCTGCCCATCCCCGAGGCCCGCGCCCTGTTGCTGCTTCGTTGCAATGTGCTCGCGAAGGGCTACTCGGGCATCCGCCCCGAGACGCTCGGGCTGGCGCTGGAGATGCTCAACCGCGACGTGGTGCCGGTGGTGCCCGAGCGCGGCAGCGTGGGCGCGTCCGGAGACCTCGCGCCCCTGGCGCACCTGGCGCTCGTCTTCATCGGCGAGGGCGAGGCGTACTTCCAGGGCCAGCGGCTGCCCGCGACCCAGGCGCTGAGCCGCGCGGGCCTCAAGCCCGTCATCCTGGAGGCGAAGGAAGGCCTCGCGCTCGTCAACGGCACCCAGGCCATGTGCGCGGTGGGCACGCTGCTCCAGCTCCGCGCCGAGAGCCTCTCGCAGCTCGCGGACGTGGCCGGCGCCATGACGCTGGAGGCGCTGCTGGGCAGCCACAAGCCCTTCATCCCCGAGATCCATCTGGTGCGCGCGCACCCGGGCCAGCAGGCCTGCGCCGCGCACCTGCGCCGCATCCTCCAGGGCAGCGAGCTGGTAGAGACGCACGTCAACTGCAGCAAGGTGCAGGACCCCTACTCGCTGCGCTGCATGCCCCAGGTGCACGGCGCCGCGCGCGATGGCCTGTCCTTCTCCCGCCGCGTGCTGGAGGTGGAGGTCAACAGCGCCACCGACAACCCGCTCGTGTTCACCGAGTCGGAGAAGATCGTCTCCGGCGGCAACTTCCACGGCCAGCCCATCTCGCTCGCGCTGGACGTGGTGGCCATGGCGCTCACCCAGCTCTCCTCCATCAGCGAGCGGCGCGTGGAGCAGCTGGTGAACCCGTCGCTGTCGGGCCTGCCCGCGTTCCTCGCGAAGAACTCCGGCCTCAACTCGGGCTTCATGATCGCCCAGGTGACGAGCGCGGCGCTGGTGGCCGAGTCGCGCGTGCTCAGCCATCCCGCCTCGGTGGACTCCATCCCGTCGTCCGCGGGCCGCGAGGACCACGTGTCCATGGGCATGACGGCGGCGCTCAAGGGACGTCAGGTCTCCGAGTTCACGCGTTCGTGCATTGCCATCGAGACGCTGGTGGCGGCGCAGGCGCTGGACTTCCGCCTGCCGGTGAAGCCGGGCAAGGGCGCGCTCGCCGCGTACGAGCTGGTGCGCAGCAAGGTGCCGCACATGGACCGCGACCGCGAGCTGCACAAGGACATCGAGGCCGTCACCGCCCTGATCGACTCGGGCGAGCTGCTGGCCGCCGTCCGCTCCGCCACGGCGTGAGCCCAAGGGTGCCCGCGCGCCTCCTGGGCGGGCAGGCACCCTGAATCCCCAAGGAAGTCGGGAAGTTGAGAGACCGGCCGAGCGCGTGTTACGACCCTCGGCCAGTCCCCCTCAAGCTTTCTTCCGTCTCTGGAGCCCGCTTCCCATGAGCGAGAACAACGACGTCACGCGGCCCGCCCCTGCCGCGCCGCAGCGGCCCGAGTCTGTCCGGCCCGCCAGCGCGACCGAGGCGCTCGCCCAGGCGGTGACGACCCTTCCCGCGGCCACGCCCGCCAGCGTCGAGGACGACGCCCGGGAGCGCATCGCGTCGCTGGAGCGCGAGGCCAAGGCGGTCGCCTCGACGGATCCGCAGACCGCGTCGCTCCTCTTCCACGAGGTGGGCCTGCTCTGGGAAGAGCCGCTGAAGAACCCGCGCAACGCGGCGGTGGCCTTCCAGAACGCCTACAAGATGGCGCCCCGGTTCCTGGCCAACATCCGGGCCGCGCGCCGCCTCTTCGCGGACGTGGGCAACTGGCAGATGGTGGTGCAGCTCCTCGACGCGGAACTCATCGCCAGCGATGACGCCCGCCATCAAGCCGCGCTCCTCTACGAGAAGGGCGTCATCCAGGAGGAGCGCCTGTCGCGCGAGGCCGACGCGGCCGAGTCGCTGCGCCAGTGCCTGGAGCGCCGGCCCACGGACCTGGGCATCCTCACGCAGCTCGAGTCCGTCTATGCGTCGCGCAACGACGCCGCCGCGCTGGTGGAGGTGTACCGGCTGCTGGCCTCGGCCGTGGTGCCGCCGTCGCTGCGCGCGCACTACCTGACGGCCGCGGGCCTGGTGATGGAGGAGCGCCTCAAGCAGCGCGAGGGCGCGGCCGCCCTCTTCCGCGAGGCGTTCGCGTTGGACCGCTCGGACGCGCTGCTGCTCGCCGCCGTCAAGCGTCTGGCCGAGCGCGAGGGGCGCACCGACGAGCTGCTCGCCGCGCTCGTGGCCGAGGCCGAGTCGCTGGGCACGCAGGCGGCTCCCGCGTACCTGCAGATCGCCAAGGTGTATGACCGCCTGGACCGCAAGGATGACGCCCTGGCGGCGCTCCTGGCCGCGCGGCGCGTGGGGCCCAACGAGCCGCTGGTGCTCAGCGCCCTGGCCGGCATCTACGAGACGCAGGGCCGCTTCGAGGAGCTGTCCGACGTGCTGCTCGCGTGGGTCGGATCCATCAGCGACGAGAGCGAGCTGGTCGCCATCAACCTGCGGCTCGCCGCGCTCTACGAGGACGACCTCAAGCGCGAGCAGGACGCGGCGGCGCGCTATCAGGCCATCGTCGCGCGCATCCCCGGCCACGCCGCGGCGCTCGCGGGCCTGGGCAAGCTGTACTACCGCATGCAGAACTGGGAGGGCCTCGTCGGCGTGTTCGACGCCGAGGTCACCGCCGCCGAGGACGCCAAAGGCAAGGCCGCGCGCATGTACAAGGCCGCGGAGATCCTCGAGGAGCGCCTGGGCCGGCAGGAGGACGCCATCGCCCGCTACAACGCGTGCCTCCAGTTGCAGCCCGGCTACCTCCCCGCGCAGAAGGCCCTCACCCGCCTCTACGAGCGCCAGGGTCGCTTCGCCGAGCTGGTCTCGATGTACGAGCAGGACCTGCTCCAGACGAGCGATCGGGATCAGCTCATCACCACGCTCAACAAGATGGCGGTCATCTATGAGGACCGCCTGGGCGACCTGGACCACGCCATCGAGTGCATGAAGCGCATCCTCGATCTCGCGTCGGATCACCTGCCCACCATCCGCAACCTCGCGCGCCTGCATGAGCGGGCGGGGCGCTACCGCGAGCTGCTGGAGACGCACGACCTGGAGGCGTCGCTGGCGGGCGACACCAAGCAGGTGCTGTCGCTGCTGCACCGCAACGCGGAGATCCTCGACGAGAACCTGAAGGACCGCGGCGGCGCCATCGTCGCGTACGAGCGCGTGCTCGCGCTGTCCCCCTCGTACCTGCCCGCGCTCAAGGCCCTGGGCCGGCTGTACGCGCAGGACACCCGGTGGGAGAAGCTCATCGACATGTACCGGGCGGAGTCGGAGATCTCTCCGTCCACCGAGCAGGCCGCCGCGCTCATCTACAAGATTGGTGAGCTGTACGAGCACCGGCTGAAGCAGGAGAACGAGGCCATCGCCTCGTACCAGGAGGCGCTGATGCTGGCGCCGAGCTACTTCCCGGCCCTGCGTGCGCTCGCGCGCATCTACCGGACGCATGGCGCCTGGGAGAGCCTGGTGGAAGTGCTGCGCGCCGAGGCCGCCAACCGCACGGATCCGTCCGAGCGCGCCAACGCCCTCTTCCAGGCCGCCGCCATCTGGGAGGATCAGCTCGCGCGGCCGGAGCTGGCCATCGAGGGCTACCAGGAAGTGCTGCGCCTGACGCCCGGACACGCAGCCACGCTGCGCGCGCTGGAGCGCTTGTATGTGGCCCAGGACAACACCAAGGAGCTGGTCGCCGTGTTGGATCGCGCGACCCAGGTGGGCCAGACGCCGGCGGCCAAGGTGACGGCCTACCTGAAGCTGGCGCGGCTCTACCTGGATCGCTTCCAGGAGCCCGCACGCGCCGCGCAGTGCTGCGAGGCTGTGCTGAACCTGGATCCGGGCAACCTGACGGGCCTGACGATGTTGGAGCGCATTCGCGCCTCGGACCGTCCGCGCCGCGCCGAGCTGCGGGGCCGCATCGCCGAGCGCGTCACCGACCCGCGCCTGTCCCACGCGCTGCGCCTCCTGGCCGCCGCGGACACCGACAAGGGCCCCACCGAGCGCACCGCCGAGGTGTATCAGCGCGCCTTCGACGCGGACCCCACGGACGCGCGCCTCGCCTTCGCGCTGGAGCGCGCCCTGCGACAAGCCGGCGACGCGGCGGGCCTGTCGCGCCTGTTCGCCATGCGGCTCGCCGTCACCACCGAGCCCACCGAGGCGCTGGAGCTGCTGCTGCGCGCCGCGGAGCTGGCGGAGGGCAAGCTCAACGACATCGCCCAGGCCTCCGCGCTCTACCGTCAGGCCCTGGAGCTGCAGCCGCAGTGTCTGCCCGCGCTGCAGGGTGCACGGCGCGCGGCCCTGCGTCGCAATGACTTCGCGACCGCCCGCGCGGCCCTGGAGGCCGAGGCTCGCGCCAGCCGCGACCCCAAGAGCGCCATCGAGGCGTTCGTCGCCGCGGCGAAGCTGTCCGCCACCAAGCTGAATGACACCGACACCGCCGCGGCGCTGTACCGGCAGGCCCTGGAGCGCGATGCCCTGCACCCGGGTGCGGCGGCGGGCCTGGAGGAGCTGCTCGCGCAGCGCGGCGGCTCGTCCGACCTGGCGGCCCTGCATGAGCGGCGCGCCGAGGCACGGCTGGCCCAGCGCGACAACGAGGCGGCCGCGGCGGCCTTCGTCACGGCGGCGCGGCTGCACAACGTGGCGCTGGGAGATCGCTCGCGCTCGCTGGCGCTGCTGGAGCGCGCGCTGATCGCCAAGCCGGGCTACCCCGACGCGCTCGAGACGCGCGGGACCTTGCTGCTCGAGGCGCACCAGTACGCCGAGGCGGCGGTGATGCTCAGCCAGCGCGTGCAGCAGGGCGGGGATCCGCGCCTGCTCGCGCAGCACCACCTCACGCTGGGCGCGCTGTACCAGACGCACCTGGGGGATCCAGGCCGCGCGGCGGCGCACCTGCAGACGGCGCTGGGCACCCTGCCCCGTCACCCGGAGGCGCTGGAGCGACTCGCGACGGTCTACGCGCAGGGCCGCAACTACTCGGGCGCGGTGGACTGCCTGCGCAAGCTCCTGGAGCAGGACCTGCCGGCGGACGGACGCGCGCGCTTCACCATCGAGCTGGCGCGCATCCATGACGAAGGGCTGGGCGACGCGACGACGGCCACGCTCCTGTACCGCAAGGCGCTGGAGCTGACCCCGGGCGACGCGTCCCTGGTGGACAAGCTCGCCGTCCTCTACGAGCGGGCCCGCAACCTGCCGGAGCTGGCGCAGGTCCTCGAGGCGCAGGCGCAGCTCGCGGCGTCCACGGACCTCAAGCGGGCGCTCGTGTTGCGCGCTCGGGTGGCGGACCTGTACGCCGGGCCGCTGCAAGAGCCCGCGCGGGCCACGACGCTGTACCGGCAGGTGGTGGAGCTGGAGCCCACCAACCTCGCGGCGCGCACGGCCCTCGCGGACCTGTACGCCCGCGACACCACCAGCATCCCGCTGGCCATCGAGGAGCACCGGCAGATCCTCCGGCAGGACCCCGTCCGGCTGGACAGCCTGCACGCGCTCTTCCGACTGTGGGAGGGCCTCAAGCAGCACGACAAGGCCTTCTGCGTCTCCGCCGTCCTGCAGTTCCTGCGCGGGGCCAACGAAGTGGAGATGGCCTTCTATGCCGAGGGCCGCAGCCGCCTGCCGCAAGAGGCGCGCGACCAGCTCACCGAGTCGGACGTGGACACCGGCCTCATGCACCCCGCCGCGCGCGGTCCGCTGGTGGAGGTGCTCCGCGCGATGGGCGACCAGCTCAGCAAGGTGTATCCGCCGCAGTTCGAGATGCTCGGGGTCAACCCCAAGACGGACAAGCTGAAGGCGGACTCCGCGGTGGTGAAGGCCATCCGCGCGGTGGCGCAGGTGTTCGGCGTGGAGGAGTTCGAGGTGTACCAGGCCCGGCGCGGACTCATGCAGCCGGAGACGACCGAGCCCCTGTCCATCTGCGTGGGCCAGGACGTGGTGCGCCGCTTCAACGCGCGCGAGCAGAAGTTCCTCATCGGCAAGGCCGTGCTGGGCCTGATGAACAAGACCGCGGTGCTCACCAAGCTGTCCCAGGGCGAGACGGCGGACCTGTTCGGCAGCGCCATCCGCGTGCACGCGCCGCAGTTCAGCGCGCTCGGTCGCAAGAACGACGAACTGGTGAAGCAGCTGCGCAAGGCCTTCTCGCGCAAGGCGATCAAGGCGCTGGAGGGACCCGCGCAGTCACTGGGTGATGCCCCGCGCGTCGACCTGCGCCCCGTGGTGGACGCGCTCGGATTCTCCGCGGACCGCGCGGGACTCCTGATGTGCGGCGATGCCTCGGTCGCGCTCACGCTGGTGCTGCGCGAGGACCCCAACTTCGCCGGAACGCGCCAGGACTCCACCGAGCCGCTGATCCAGGCCGTGCGCGAGCGCGAGGACCTGCGCACGCTGCTTGGCTGGGTGCTGACCGATGACTTCTTCCGGCTGCGCCAGCGGCTGGGCCTGGGCCTGTAGGCCCTACTCCCGCCGCACCACGGCGTGGGCCGGAAGGCCCCGCACCAACCGCCCCACGGCATCCTCGACGTGGGCGCGGTCGGTGGCCTCCACGGTGATCTTCACCCGGTAGTCCAGCCCCTGGTCGAACACCGGATACGAGCCCAGCGCCACGTGCGGCATGTCGAGCGCCACGCGGTCCAGCACCCCCGCCAGCTCGCTCTCGCCCAGGCGCAGGAAGAGGTTCACCAGGTGCACGGGCGTGCCGCGCAGGCGCGACAGCACCGTCTCCACCTGCATCTTGAAGAGCTGCGGCACCCCGGGCAGCAGGTACACGTCATCCACGGACATGACGGGGAACCACGTGCCCTCTTGCGGCAGGAGCACCGTGCCCTCGGGCGCATCCGCGAGCCGCATGCCCTCGGGCGTCACCTTCCCGTTGGGCGCCCACTGGTGAAGCAGCTCCACCATCTCCGGCAGGCGCACGACGGGGCGGCCCATGGCGAGCGCCACCGCGCGCACCGTCACGTCATCGTGCGTGGGGCCGATGCCGCCGCTGGTGAAGACGTAGCGGGAGCGCAGGCGCGCGCGAGACACGGCGTCGACGATGGCGTCCACCTCGTCGAGGACGATCTCCACCGAGCGCAACGGAATCCCCACCTCCCGCAGCCTGCGGATGAGGAGGGGCCCGTTCTCGTCCTTCACCTTCGCGGTGAGGACCTCGTTGCCGATGATGACCGCTGATGCGCCGGTGCGCTCCATGAGGCCCCGGACTCTAGCGCACGCGCTTGCGGCCCAGCACCTTGCGAATCTCCACCAGCGACGCCTCCGTCACGGCTTCCACTGACAGCTCGCCGTCGATACGCACGATGCGCTCACGCTTCTGCCGCCGACGAATCGCCGCGAGGTACTGACGCGCGATGCGCCGCTGCGCCTCGTCCGCTTCGAAGAGTTCGGCCGGGCCACCACGCGAGGCCCTGCGCCGCGCCGCGACTTCGGGCGCCACGCCGACGAAGAGCGTCAGGTCCGGCGGCACCGCGAACGCGTTGATCGTCTCGACCCAGGCCATGGGCAGGCTCGCGCCCTGATAGGCCAGCGACGACAGGACGTAGCGGTCGCACAGGACGACCTTGCCCTCGTCCAGCGCGGGCAGCACGCGCGCCTTCAGGTGGTCCGTGCGGTCCGCGGCGAAGAGGAGCGCCAGCGTCTCGGGCGCCAGCGGCCCAGCGCCGTGCGGCAGGCCCAGCCGCCCCGTCAGCGCCTGACGGATCAGCGTGCCCAGCGGGCCGTCGGAGGGCTCGCGCGTCGTCACCACCGCGTGCCCATCCGCCCGCAGCGCGGACGCCAGGCGCTCTGTCTGGGTGGTGGTGCCCGCGCCATCCAGGCCCTCCAGGACGATGAACGTCCCGCGCCGGGCCGCCGTCTTCCGCGCGCCGCTCATCGCGGGAGCAGCGCCGCGGGGTTGTCCAGGCTCAGCCGGCTGCGCAGCTCCAGCAGCGCCTCGAAGCGCTTGAGCTCATCCGCCAGCGCCGCCCGCCCCTTCCAGTAGTTGCGCAGGCCGTACACCACCAGCGCCAGCGCGAGCACCGCGGCGCCGTAGGCCAGCAGCGGCGTTCGCAGCGAGTCATGGAAGAGCTTCGCGGAGGCGCCGCCAATCAACAGCGCGGCGATGGTGGACACGCCCGTGTGGGCGAAATGGGTGGTGCTCTGGCGGGTCGCCAGGCTCTCCTGAAGCAGGTCGAGCCGGGCCCGCAGGTCCTGAGTGTCAGCGTTCACGGGACCGGGCACCCTAGCCCACCCCCGGGACGACGTCGAGTCAGCTCGCCCGGCCCACGGCCTGGCAGGGCGGCCAAGCAGCCGAGCCGCACCCTGGCTCATCCCTCCCATTTCCCCAGCAGGGCAGGCCTCCATGACGCGGCTTGCCAGCGTGGATCGCAAACGCTACATGCCACGCGATTCTCGCAGCACACCCCTGACTCCCTGGCTAACCATCCGCATGAGCCACGATACCGAGCTGTCCACCATCGAGGACGCCATCCGAGACATCCGGGACGGCAAGTTCGTCGTCGTCGCGGACGATGAGGACCGCGAGAACGAGGGCGACCTCATCATGGCGGCCGAGAAGGTCACCCCCGAGCACATCGCCTTCATGGTCCGCCACACCAGCGGCATCATCTGCATGCCCATGCTCGCCGAGCGGCTGGACGCCCTGCGGCTGCCGCAGATGGTGGCGGAGAACACCGAGTCGCACCGCACCGCCTTCACCGTGTCCGTGGACTACCGGCACGGCACCACCACGGGCGTCTCCGCCGTGGACCGCGCCGCGACCATCCGCGCCCTCGTCAATCCGGCCAGCCAGGCGGACGACTTCCTGCGCCCCGGCCACATCTTCCCGCTGCGCTACCGCGAGGGCGGCGTGCTGCGCCGCGCGGGCCACACCGAGGCCACCGTGGACCTGTCGCGGCTGGCGGGCTTCGAGCCCTCGGGCATCCTCTGCGAGCTGGTCAAGGACGACGGCACCATGCAGCGCATGCCGGACCTGAAGGCCTTCGCGCGCGAGCACCGCCTGTCCGTCATCACCATCGCGGACCTCATCGAGTACCGCCGCCGCAAGGACAAGCTGGTCCGCCGCGAGCCGGGACAGCACACCGTCACCACGCGCCACGGCGAGTTCACCGCCCTCACCTACTCGTGGATGCCCGATGGCGTGAAGTCGCTCGTCCTGGTGAAGGGCGACCCGAGCCGCCAGCCGCACCCGCTCGTGCGCCTGCACGCCGCCTGCGCGCTGGGTGACGTGTTCGGCTCGCCGACCTGCCAGTGCCACCAGCTGCTCGATCAATCGCTCGCCACCATCGCGCGCGAGGGCACGGGCGTGCTCGTGTACCTGCCGGGCATGCACGGCGACGACTTCGGCATCCACCACAAGCGCAACACCGACGGCAGCAGCCCGCACTCCGGTCGGGGCCCGCACGAGTCGCGTGACCTGGGCATGGGCTGCCAGATCCTCACGGACCTGGGCGTGCGCTCCATGCGCCTGATGAGCAACACGGACATGACCTATCGAGGGCTGGCCGGGTTCGGCCTCACCATCGACTCGCGCGTCCCGCTCCAGGTCAGCTGAGGTCCGCGAGCGCGGCCTTCACCGCGTTCAACTCCGCCGGCAGGTTCACCGGCGGATTCGCGTGGGCGCTCGCCACGTCGGCCAGCGCCGAGCGGTGGTAGCCCACCTTGAAGTCCGCGAACTTCAGGCCGTGCGCCGTGGAGATGACCGCCACGCGCGCGTCTCGCGCAATCACGCCGCGCGCCACCAGCTTCTCCACCGCCGCGAGCGCCACGCCCGTCTGAGGACACGCGAAGGTGCCCTCGCGGTCGGCCCGCGCGGCCGCGTTCGCCAGCTCGGACTCGGTGGCCTCTTCCACCACGCCCTCGAAGGCCTGGAGCATCCGCACCGCGCGCCGGAACGACACCGGGTTGCCAATCTGGATGGCGGACGCCAGGGTGTGCTCGGCCTGCATCGGGACCAGCTCGCGGAACCCGCCTCGGAAGGCGCGCGCGAACGGGTTGGCCCGCTGCGCCTGCGCCACCGCGATGCGCGGACGACGGGTGATGAGGCCCAGCGACAGCATCAGCTCGAAGCCGCGGCCCAGGGCGCTGGCGTTGCCCAGGTTGCCGCCCGGAATCACCACCCAGTCCGGCGGGTCCCAGCCCAGGTCCTGGCACAGCTCCACGGCGATCATCTTCTGCCCCTCGATGCGCAGCGAGTTCATCGAGTTGGCCAGGTACAGCCCCGTGTCCGCCGTCACCGCCTGCACCAGCCGCATGCAGCCGTCGAAGTCCGTGTCGAGCGACAAGACGCGCGCCCCATTCGCGATGGGCTGCACGAGCTGCGCGAGCGACACCTTGTCCCTCGGAAGGAAGACCACCGCGGGGATGCCCGCCGCCGCGCAGTAGGCCGCCAGCGCCGCGGAGGTGTCGCCCGTGGACGCGCACGCCACCGCGCGCACGGGCACGCCACGCGAGCGCAGGTGCTTCACCGCGGACACCAGGACCGTCATGCCCCAGTCCTTGAAGCTGCCCGTGGGCGAGACGCCGCACTCCATCAAGTCCAGCGCGCCGAGCCCCAGCTCCGAGGCCATGCGCGGCAGCGCCTTGAGCGGCACGCGCCCTTCGCCCAGCGACACGATGTCCTCGACGGGCAACTGCGGATACGCCCACTCGCGCTTGCCCCACACGCCCGAGGCATCCGGAATCCGCGCCGCGCCGAAGCGACTCTCGAAGCGGCGCTTCCACTCGGCGGCGGGCGTCGCCCGAAGCGCGTCCAGGTCGTGCGCCACTTCCAGCAAGCTGCCGCACCGAGGGCAGCGATAGACGATGTCGAGCAGGGAGGCGCGAAACCCGCAGCCCTCACTGCATGCGTAGTCCGCGTGCATGGCCGTGCTCACGCCTCCGCCTGCACGCGCGCGCCACACTCGGTGCAGGTGCGCCCCGGTCGCGTCGGCGTGTGGCACACGGGACAAGCCAGCCAGTCGCCTTCCGCCGCTCGGGTCGGCGCCGCAGTCGCCGCGATGCGCGCCCTCGGCAGGCGCATGCCACAGCGGTCGCACAATAGGCCCTCCGACTGCACGTGCTTGCAATAGCGGCACACCACCGCGCCCACCGGCGCCGCCGTCCTCACGCCGTCATCCTCGGCGCGGCCGGTGTCCAGGTCTGTCATCGGCGCGACCGGAACCGCGCCCGTGTCGCCGGTCCGCGTCAGCTCCAGGTCCGGCACCACCATCGCGGGGAGGTCCGGCCCCGAGCGCAGCCGCGTCAGATCCAACTCGGGCAGCGGGGCCGTCTCCACCGTGACGCGCCCGTTGGCGTGGTGCGTCAGCTCCAGCTCCGGCAGCGTCTGCACGGGGGGCGCCTCGGTCAGGTTGACGACGGGAAACCGCTTGCCGCAGGTTTCACACTCGTCGCCTTGAGGCTGAACGTGGTCGCAGACCGGGCAGATGATCATGGCATGGCACGTTATCGGCGGCCTTGCCCTGGGGCAACGCACCCCAGGGTGCCCTCGGGGGGCATGCGAGGGGGCTCGCGCCGGCCCGAGGCCCTCAGGTGGGAGGGGTCAGCCCCAGCGCCACGAGGTGGAAGCCGCCGCCCACGTGGCCGAACCCGAGGCGCTTCGCGCGCTCCACCACCACATCCAGCACCGTGTAGCCCAGGAGTGTCTTGAAGCCGAGCTTGCGCGACTCCTCGCACACGGCCACGACGATGGCGTCCACCACCCCGAGGCGCTCGGCCTTGCTCAGCGAGGGTGAGGCCACGAGCCCCTCAATCCACGCCACCGAGCTGTCCGTCTGGTAGAGGAACCCGGCCGCCTTGCCCGGGACGATGAAGCCCACGCGCGGCAGCGCATCCGGGGTGAGCACCTCGTTGCGGTGGGCGTACCAGCTCTGGACCTGCTCGAAGTGCTGCGCGGGGTCGTACCGGACGGGCACCACCTCGGCGGGCGACTTGTCGGTGAGTGGGGTCATGAAGCGATCTCGCCGCCCATTCCCCTCCGTTGTCAAAGTGGGGTCGTTTCCACCATGGGGACGAAGCGCACTGGCAGCAGGTGCTCCACGTGGGGCAGCGTGCCCGGCGCGCCTCGGTGGATGCGCAGCAGCTCCTGTGCGCCGTGCACGGGGCCGACCGGGATGACCATGCGCCCGCCTCGCGTGAGTTGGGCCAAGAGGGCGGACGGCACCTCTTCCGGCGCGGCGGTGGCCAGGATGGCGTCGAAGGGCGCCTCCTCGGGCCAGCCTCGCGTGCCATCGCCCACGCGGTACGCGATGTTCTGGAAGCCCAGCCGGGTGAGCAGCCCCTGAGCCGAGCGCGACAAGTCCGGCAACAGCTCCACCGTGAAGACCTCGCGACAGAGCTGCGCGAGCACCGCCGTCTGGTAGCCAGAGCCGGTGCCGATCTCCAGGACGCGCTCGTGCCCCTCGAGGCGCAGGGCCTGGGTCATCAGCGCGACGATGTACGGCTGACTGATGGTCTGTCCGTGACCGATGGACAGCGGCGCGTCCGCGTCGGCACGGGCTCGCTCGTATTCCGGAACGAACTCCGCGCGGCGCAGGTGGGCGATGGCCTCCAACACCCGGCGATCCTGAATGCCCTGTCGCGCCAGATACTCGGCGCGCTCCTGGTCTCCCATACCCCTAGGTTAACCACGCCCTCTGCTCAGTGTGGGCGGGCCGCTATCCGACCCGCGCGAGCGCCAACCGGCCTTCCCACCGCTCCTCGAGCGCCTTCACGAGCCCCTGGTTCTCCGCGGACTTCAGCTCGGGGTCTTTCTCCAAGATGCGCCGGGCTTCCTGCTGCGCCAGGGACAAGAGGTCGCTGTCGCGCGCGAGGTTCGCCACCGCCAGCTCCGGCAGGCCGCTCTGCCGTGTGCCGAGGAACTCACCGGGCCCGCGAATCTCCAGGTCCTTCTCCGCGATGACGAAGCCGTCGCTGCTGCCCTCCATGACGGCCAGTCGCTCGGTGGACTCCCAGGAGCGGGCGCTTCCGGCCACCAGGAAACAGAAGCTGGCCGCGGCGCCTCGCCCCACCCGCCCGCGAAGCTGGTGGAGCTGCGAGAGGCCGAAGCGCTCTGCGGACTCCACCACCATCACCGAGGCGTTGGGCACGTCCACGCCGACCTCGACCACGGTGGTGCACACGAGGAGGTGCAGCTCCTTCTCTCGGAACGCCGCCATGACGGCGTCCTTCTCCTCGGCCTTCATGCGCCCGTGCAGCAGGCCCACGCGCGCCTCGGGGAATATCTTCGAGAGCTTCTCCGCGCCCCGCGTGGCGTCCTCCAGGTCGAGCTTCTCGGACTCCTCCACCAGCGGATAGACGACGTAGGCCTGATGCCCCTTGGCCAGCTCGGCGGACACGGCCTCGTACACGCGGGCTCGCTGCTTGTCGTTGAAGACGCGCGTGGTGATGGGCGTTCGGCCCGGGGGGAGCTGATCGATGATGGAGACATCCAGGTCTCCGTACAGCGTCATCGCGAGCGTGCGCGGAATGGGCGTGGCCGTCATCACCAGCACGTCCGGAGTGAGACCCTTGCTCATCAGCGAGTGGCGCTGCAGCACACCGAAGCGGTGCTGCTCGTCGATGACCACGAGCCCCAGTCGCTGGAACGACACCCCGCCCTCGATAAGGGCGTGCGTGCCCACCGCGAGGTGCAGCTCGCCGGCCGCGAGGGCTTCGCGGATCTGCCGCTTGTGCTTCGCCGTGCCCGCCGCGCTCACCAGCCCGACCTTGAAGCCCAGGGGCTCCAGCACGCGGCGGAACGTGCGCTCATGCTGCTCCGCGAGAATCTCGGTGGGCGCCATCACCGCCACCTGGTAGCCGTCCTGCAACGCCACCATCGCGGCGACGAGCGCCACCGCCGTCTTGCCGCTGCCCACGTCGCCCTGCACCAGCCGCGTCATCGGCTCGGGCCGAGCCATGTCGCGCGACAGCTCCTCCACCACGCGGGCCTGGGCTCCGGTGAGCTGAAAGGGCAGCGCGCCCTGCGCCTTCGCCAGCCGCTCGGGGGACACGTCGAAGCGGATCCCCTCCTCGGCCTTCACGCCCTGGCGCTTGAGGGCCATACCGAGCTGAAGGAAGAACAGCTCGTCGAACGCGAGTCGTCGGTGCGCGGGGCTCTGGTGCGCATCGAGCGCCTCCAGGTCCGCGTCCTCGGGCGGGAAGTGGATGAAGCGCAGCGCGTCCGGCAGCCCCATCAGGTGCATGCGCCGACGGAGCTCGGGAGGAAGCGGCTCCTCCAGGTGATGCGCGTGCTGCTCGCTGACCCGCGAGGCCACCTCTCGGAACGAGCGCTGCTCGCCGCGCTCGAAGCCCGGGTAGATGGGCACGATGCGGTGGAAGTGCACGGAGGTGGTGGACTCCAGCCCCTCGGCCGGTTCGATCTCCGGGTGCGCCATCTCCCGGCCGTTCATGGAGGCGCGCACCTCGCCGGAGAGGACGATCTGCTTGCCCACGGTGAAGCGACTCTTCAGCCAGGGCCCGGCATGGAAGTACGTGGCCGCGATGGTGCCCGAGCGATCTCCCACGACCGCCTTGAACATCCGCTTGCCCTGCCGACTCGGAGCGAACTCCGCGAGCTTGACGGTGCCCACCGTGACGCCGCGCTCGCCAGGAACCAGCTCGGCGATCGTCTTGAGTCGACGGCGGTCCTCGTAGCAGCGAGGCAGCAGGAAGAGGATGTCGCCCATGCGACGAAGCCCCTTCTTGTCCAGCGCCGACACGAGACGAGGCCCCAGGCGCTTGCCCAGCGTATTCAGCGGCGAGGACAGCGGACCCGAGCGCGGCGCGATGGACAGCAGCTTCGCCTCGGACCGAGAAGCCTCCGCGCCCACCGCGCGCTTCTTCTTGCGCGTCCGGGTCGCCTCGGCCTTCGACGCCGTGCTCCCGGCCGCGGACGCCTTCGCGCCCGACTTGCCCACCGGAGTGAGCGCGAGCACTTCGCGGGAAGCGGTCGCGCCCTGTCGGGCCTGAGCAGCCGCGCGCGACGTCGGCGAAGTGGAGCCGACACCCGAGCCCAGCGGCACGTTGGAAGGAGCCGCCGAACGGGTGCGCGCAGGTCCAGGAGTCGGAGGGCTGAGGGAGTTCAAGACCCCTTCGCGCGCACTCGCGGCCCCCGAACGCATCGCGGGACTCGGCCGCTCATCGCGCATGGGCGCAGCGCGGGAACGCATCGACGGATCCGCGCGCTCGTCGCGCATGGGCGGCGTGCCCGCACGCGCGGGGGCAGTCCCATCTCCCAGGTGCGGGAACGACACGTTCCCTCGCGAGGTGTGCTCCTCACGTGGAGATGCGGAATGCCCAGGTGCCCTGCCCTGCCCTGTTCGCGAGGCACTCGGGCTTGCCCGCGTCGCGCCGGCAGAATGCGGATCCGGCACCGGAGCCGTGGACCTCCACGTGGGCACGTACCCGGGCGGCACCTCCTGCTGTCGCGGCGCGGCGCGCCCTGCGTCTTGCGTGAGGGGCTCCAGCTCGGCGGGCAGCACCACGCCGCTCTGCTTCAACGCCGCGACCACCTGGCGCAGCGCGCTCTTGCGCCGCTCCGGCGGCGTGGGCGGATCCACGTAGGGCAAGGCCGCGCGCAGGTGCGCGACGGCCGCCGCGTCCACGCCGCTCGCTCCGGCCAGGGCGCGCTCCATGAGGGTGCGCAAGTCCCGGACGATGGCGAGCTGGGCGAAGTCGCGCTGGCAGGCGTAGCGCAGCGGCCCGACGAGGCTGGCAAGCGGATGGTTCACGCGGTTCCTGGTGCCCATCCTACGGAGCGGGGGTGACGTCTCACAGCAAACGAAACCGGGGGAGCGAGCCTGGGCCCACTCCCCCGGCAAAAGCCCTGCGAACCGAGCATCAGCCCTCGCTGGGCGCCGCGTCGTCCTGCGGTTCCTCGAAGCGGATCTCCTGGACCTCCAACTCGCGGACCCCGCCCGGGCTCTGTACCGTGGCGACGTCGCCCACCCGCTTGCTGATGATGGCGCGGGCCACGGGGGACGTCACCGCGATCCACCGCTTCTTGAGGTCGGCCTCCAGCTCGCCCACCAGGCGGTACGTCACGGTCTTCTCCGTCTCCGTGTCCATCAAGACGACCGTGGCGCCGAAGACGACCTTGTCGCCCCCGAGCTTGCTGGGGTCGATGACCTCGGCCCGGGCAATCCAGTCATTGAGGTCCAGGATGCGGCCCTCGATGTGCGACTGCTTCTCCTTCGCCGCGTGGTACTCCGCGTTCTCGCGGAGGTCCCCATGCGCGCGGGCGACCTCGATCTCCTTGGAGATCTTTCCCCGCTCCACGGACTGGAGGTGCTTCAGCTCCTCCTTGAGCTTGCGGAGACCGTGGGGGGTCATCGGGATGTTGTCGCTCCCGCTGCTCATCGACACCGCTCCTTCCACCACATGCGTTCAATGCATGGAGGGCCGGAACCTCCCGGAGAGGTCCGGCCCCCCAACGACCAGAAAGGCCGAATGTAGGGAACGACTCCCAAGTCGGTCAATCAAAGCCGTACGTGCCGCGCTCCGTCGCGCTGTGCGCCCGCCCGGCGACCCGCTAGGCTCCCGCCGTGCTGTCCGTCCAGGAACTCCGCGCACTCGGCGCCTCTCTCCCCGTGGGCACGTTCCAGCGGCAACTGGGGCCCTTCGCACTCATCCAGCGCCCGCCCGGCGAGCCCTCCTCCGCCGTCCTCGCCCCCACCTCCATGGCCGCGCCCGCGCAAATCGAGCAGGGCATGATGGCCCTCATCTTCGAGTTCGAGGACCTGCGCGTCGTCACCCTGCCGCCCCTGCATCCCACCGACGTGCTGCGCATCGGCCGGCGCCCGGACTGCGATCTCATCCTGGATGATGCGTCCGTGTCCAAGCTGCACGCGGAGCTGCGCTGGAGCGAAGACACCCAGCGCTGCACCGTGAGGGACCTCGGCTCCACCAACGGAACCTTCCTCAACGCCAGCACCCTGAACACACGCGAGGTGACGCTGCGAGACGGCGACATCCTCAGCTTCGGAAATGTCCAGTTCTGGTTCCTCCTCACGCAGACGCTCCATGAGCGCCTGCGCGCGGGGGCCGCCGCCGGCATGCGCTCGCACAGCGGCTAGCCGGGACTGTCCACCCGCCAACATCTGCCGCGACGTCAGGGCACCAGGCGCACCCGCAGTGCGCGCGCGTCCGAGCGCCCTCGGTCATCCACGGCCCGGACGACATAGGTCCCCGGCTTGGCAACCCAGTGCAGGGGCTCACCGCGCGGCGCGGTTCCCACGAGCTGCTCGTCCACGAACCAGAACACCTGCCGCACGTCCGCGTCCGTCACCGCGGCCAGCGGCACCGTCTGCGGCGCGGTGGCGGAGGCGCGCACGTCATAGTCCACGCCTTGCTCGGGCGTGGTGATCTGCGGCGCCACGCCTTCGGCCGAGGCGTGCGCCATGCCGCAGGACTCGGACTCGGGCGGGGGCACGCGGCGAGGGATGCCCGCGCGCTGGAAGAGCCGCAGGAGATCCGACGACCAGAACTCATACACCTCCGCGCGGGCCGAGGGCCCCGGACCACACGCGCGCTTTCCCGTGCGCGAGTCCACCCAGATCTCCCGATGCACGTCGCACGCTTGAATGGGCGAAGTGCCGGGGATGAACCACGTGCTCACCTGCCGCTGACAGTGCGGCCCGGGGATGCCACCGGACAGCGCGCACACCGACACGCGGCTGACTCCCGCGGGCGGAGTCCAGCGCACACGGTGCATGTCGGGGTCCTTCGCGCGCAGCGAGTCCACCATCTCGAACAGGAGCGGCGCCGCGGCCCACTGACCGACGAAGGCGGGATTGGGGCGCCCGTTGAAGTTGCCCACCCAGACCGCGATGACGTACGGCCCCGCCACGCCCACCGACCACGCGTCGCGGTAGCCCATCGATGTGCCCGTCTTCCAGGCCACGGGGACGGCATCGCGAGCCCACTCGGACTGGTACGTCTGCGCGGGCCGCTTCGCGCCCTTGAGCGCCTCCAGCACCAGGAAGCTGGCCTCGGCGCTGAGCATCCGCACGCCTTCGGGTCGCGGGCTGTCCGCCTCCAGGCGCAGCGGTCGCAGCACGCCACCGTTCGCGAGCATGGCGTACAGCTCCACCAGCTCCGTCATCGTCACCTCGGCCGAGCCCAGCGCGAGGGACAGGCCATAGAACTCCTCGCTGCGCAGCCCCGTGATGCCCGCCTGCCGCAAGAAGCCGTACAGCGAGGGGGCTCGCAGGCGCGAAGCGAGCGCGACCGCCGGCACGTTGCGGCTGCGCGTCAGCGCCTCCTCCGCGGGCAGCGGCCCCGCGAAGCTGCCGTCGAAGTTCTCCGGGCCGTAGCCCGCGAAGCCCGTGGGCGTGTCCTTCAACATCGTGCGCGGGTGGATGAGGCCCTGATCAAACGCGAGCCCGTAGATGAACGGCTTGAGCGCCGAGCCCGGAGAGCGCTTGGCCTCCGTGCCGTTCACCTGTCCCTCGATGTCCTTGTCGAAGAAGTCCCCCGAGCCCACCGCGGCGCGGACCTCCAGCGTGCGCCAGTCCACCAGCATCGCCGCGGCGTTGCGGATGCCCACCGCCTTGCGCCGCTCGATGTACTGGCGCACGTGCCGCTCGAGCTGACGCTGGAGGGACAAGTCCAACGTCGTCATCACGCCCGAGCCCACCGGCAACGTGCGCAGCGTGGCCTGCACGAAGTGCGGCGCGAGGAAGGGCAGCTCCCCGGGCGCGCGCACGCTCAGCGGCGCGGACAACGCGGTCCGGCGCTCCGAGTCCCCCGGGTGTGTCTCCAGCCACCGGTCGAACAGCCGGAGCCGCGCGGCCGTGAGCGCGCCCTCGTCTCGCGTGGGGTCTCTGCGCGCGGGACTCTGCGGGATGACCGAGAGCGTGAGCGACTCCGCGAGGGACAGCTTCTCCACGCCCTTGCCGAAGTACACGAGGCTCGCCGCGCCCACGCCCTCCACGTTGCGGCCGTAGGGCGCGAGGTTGAGATACGCCTCCAGGATGTCGTCCTTGGACCAGGTGCACTCGAGCTGCAGCGCCCGAACCATCTGCCAGACCTTCCCTCGGGGCGTGCGCGAGTCGATGCCGTAGCGGATGCGCGCCAACTGCATCGTGAGCGTGGAGCCACCCACGCGCCGCCCGCGAAGAATCCACGTGCGCCAGATGGCCCGCCCCACCGCGACGGGGTTCACGCCGAGGTGCTGTCGGAAGTGCTGATCCTCGTGGAGCAGCGTGGCCTCCACGAGGGCCGGCGGGATGCTCGCCAGGGGCACCCACAGCCGGTACTTCTCATCCGGTGACAGCGTGAGGCGAAGGAGCCGGCCCTGACGGTCCATGACCGCCTGGGAGAATCCCAGCCCCTCCCGCAGAGGAGGCCGAGGCATGACGGCCCACAGCACCGCCAGCCCCACCACCCCCCCTGCAACCCCACGCCACCACCGCTTCTTCACGGCGCGACCACCGACACCTGTTCGCCCACCGAGCGCGCGCGAACCCCGCGGTCATACATGCCCTCGGCGAACGCCGGCGGCATGACGAACTTGCCGGAGTTCGTGGCCTTCACCCGGTACACGTACTCGCTCACCGTCGGGCCCACCGAGCCGTAGAGGACGACCCGGTCCTCGCGAACGTCCACGTACTCCGGACGCCAGCTCGACTTGTCGCTGCCCACCGGAGGGACGAAGCCCGTCGACGTCGGCGCCGGCTCGAAGGCCTCCGGCTCCTCGTTGGACTCCCCTTCCTCGGACGCTCCCTCTTGCTCGGACGAATCCGCGTCTCCCTCGCCTTCCGACGCGTGCGACTCGGAATCTTCCGACGCGGACGCGACGGGGTTGCGCTCCAGCACCACCTCGAAGCCACCGGGCAGAAGGTCCGTGATGGCGACGTGAGAGACGTCCCCATCGAGGGCCCGCAGCTTCACGTGGACCTCCAGCTCCTCACCCAGCTTCGCCTCGTGGGTGACCTTGCCATCCAGCGTCTGCAGCTCGCGCTGCACCTCCAGCCGCTGCTGGATGGCCTTCGTGGGCGTCTCCAGGTCGTAGCCCGCCTGCGTCACCTGGACGAACAGCGGCGTGCTCGCGGGGGACTCCACGCGGACCTGCGCGGCGTCCGACGAGAAGGCCACGCGGGGGAAGAGCCCCTCGGGCACCGTCAGCGGACGCAGTTTGCCGGCCACCTGCTCCAGCATCGCCACGCCGCTCGCGGACGGCGTGCCCTGCGCCCCCAGCGCGGTCGCGTATGCGTCCAGCCCCAGGATGGCGTACGAAGACGACAGCGTGTTGAAGCGCTCCTCGCTGATGGGGCGAGCCATCGCCGCGAGCTGCTCACCCGACACCTGAGAGATCCGCTCAGGGAAGTGACGCGACAGCAGGTAGAGGACCTGCGAGTCGTAGACGAGCCCGTCGTACAGCGCGGAGTAGTCCGCCGCCTGCACTTGCCCCAGCTTCACCGAGCCCAATGCCTGCTCGGCCTGCCGCTCCTGCTTCAGGAGCTTGTACGTCGCGGAGAGGTACGCGGCCGTGAGGTCCTTCGGCCACTCCTTCAGCTTCGAGTCCAGGCGCTCCCGCAGGGCATTCACCTGGGGGGTGGGCACCTTCCCGTTGCGAGCGAGGATGTACTGCGCATACGCCACGGCGCGCGCCTCCGCGAGCGTCGACGGCGTACGAGCCGCCACGTTGCCCAGCCACGTCATGCCGCGGTTGAAGAGGTCCGTGGGCACCGCGAAGCCGCGCTCCCGCGCGTCGGTGAGGAAGTGCATCGCGTACACGCTGGTCAGCGTGGGCGCGTACGAGTTGGCCGCCCAGAGGCCGAAGGCGCCCTCCTCGTTCTGCCGGCCACGCAGCGTGTGCAGCGCGGTGTCGAAGTTGGACGCGATGGTCTGCGGAGCCATCCCGAACTCACGCCGACCCTTGAGCACCACCGCCGGGAAGGCGCGGCTGACGAGTTGCTCGGTGCAGCCATAGGGATACTTGTCCAGGTACGCCGTGAGGCCCCGAGCCAGGCCCAGCGGCAGCGGCGAGGCGCTCACCTCCAGCGTGCGGTAGGCGTCGTGGAGCTTGCGGCTCACCGCCAGGTCCTGCTTACCGCCTGAGAGCTGCGCGCTCGACACCGTGGTGAGGAAGGGCACCGCGGGCCGCACGCTCAGGTCCACCGCGCTGCGCACGCGCTCGCGTCCCAGCGACGCGGTGAACGCGAGCGTCGCGGAGCCCAGCGGCCCCTTCGCGCGCACTCGGAAGGTGGTGCTGGCCTCGCGTCCCTCGTCGATCTTCAGCGGACGTTTGGCCGCATCCACCACCTCCAGATGGTCGGACGGCTTGAGCTCCAGCGTCACCTCCGCGCCCTTGCCCGAGCCCTCCACGCTGTTAGCCACCGCCACGCCCACGGAGAACTCATCCCCGGGCGCGACGAAGGTGGGCACGTTGGGCGTGATGACGAAGGGCCCGCGAATCGTGGCGCGCTTGGACATGGCGCCCACGGCCTCGGGGGCCACGGCCACCGCCATCACCCGCAGCTCTCCGTTGAAGGAGTCCGGCACCGCGTAGACGAGCTCGCGCTCCGTCGAGTCGATGTCCACCACGCCGGACCAATAGGCCACGGGCTTGTCCCGCTTGCGCTTGAACGGGTTCAGGTTCTTGCCGATGGCGTCCATGCCCTCCGCGTCACCGCCCATCGCGGAGACCGCCTTCGCCACGGAGAACTCGGGCAGCAACAGGTCGAGGATCTGCGAGGTGCGCACCTCCAGCGCCCGCTTCTTGAAGAAGTGCGCGAGCGGATCCGGCGTCCCATAGTTCGCGACCTGGAGGATGCCCTCGTCCACCGCGTAGAGGACCGCCTTGCCCTTGTGATTGCCGCGGTACTTGATGCGATACGGCTCGCCGGGCCGCGCCTTGTCCGGGCTCTCCACCTGGATGTCGAACACGCGGTTCGCGCGGCTCACGGAGAACGCCGCCACGCCGTAGCTCAACGGGCTCATGAAGATCTCCTGCGAGTCCATGGCGCGCACGAACGCGACGTTCACGTACGCGTTGCCCTCGATGCCGGCCGGGAGCTGGATGGTCTGCACGGAGCTGGTCGCGTCCGTCTTGAACCACTTCCAGGCGTAGACGCGGTCGCGCTCGATGGTGATGAGGCCCGCACCGGTGTACGGGGCCTTGATGTTGAGCTGGATCTCCTCGCCCGCCGCGTAGTCCGGGCGGTTGAGCTTCACCTCCAGCTCGGCGTTCTTCTCCAGCGCGCGCGTGAGGTTGCCGTGGCCGGCGACGCTGTACTCCACGCGGCTCAGCTCCAGGTCCTCCGTGTTCTTCACCACCACCACGAAGTCACCCGGCTGATCGGTGGGCAGCGAGAACTTGAGCCCCGCCTCGCTCAGGTGCAGGTCCGTGGTGCGCACCACCGAGTCGCGGCGCGCGGACTGGTACTGGTACGTGCCATTGGACTGCTGCGTGAGCACCGAGACCCAGCGCTGCTCGACGAGCTGCGCCTTGAGGCCCTTCACCGCCAGCTTCTTCAGCGAGGGGTCCACCGCGATGAAGTCCACCGTCCGGTCCGAGCCCTGGCTCAGGAAGCGCAGGTTCCCATCCGGCTTGAAGCCCACCAGGTACGGCAGCGGCGACACGAGCACCGACGCCTCGGACGACACGCCCCGCCCGCCCTCCGCCTCGTAGCCCTCGGCCAGGAACGACAGGCGCCACGTCGCCTTGGCGTACTTCTCCAGCCCCAGGTCCACCTCCGCCTCGCCCTCGTCGTTGGTGGTGGTGTCCGCCAGGCGCTCGTTGAACTGCTCCTTCGCCTGGAGCGGATCCCGGAACTGGTAGCCGGGAAACGCGCGGAAGCTGGGGTACGTGGGGCTCAGCACCAGCTCCGAGGCGACGCGACGGCCCGCGGCCGCGATGCCGAAGAGGTTCTTCAGCGTCACGCGGCCCTTGAGGTCCTTGGGCGACACCCAGCCCTCGGCGCGCTCGGCGCTGAAGCGCGTGGTGATGCGCATGCGGTCCGGGAGGAACTCCTCCACGCGCACGTACGTGCTCCCCAGCAGGCTGCCACGGTGGTGATCCTTCACCACGTAGAGGTTCACCTGGTAGTTGCCCGTGGGCGACGTCTCCTCGGTCGAGTAGTCGAGCGTGTCGAGGCCCGCGGCGGACACCACGACCTTCTGCTTGTGCACCTCCAGGCCGCGCGGATCGAGCACCTCCACCTCGAGCGGCACGCCCACCGGAGGGCTGTTCCAGTCCGAGGACTTCACCATCATCCCGACGTGGAACGTGTCACCCGGGCGATACAGCCCTCGGTCCGAGAACATGAACGCGGTGAGGCGATCCGGCGTGCCATTGCTCACGAGCCCGCCGATGTCGAAGCGGCTGAAGTTGAGCTGTCGGTCCCCACGGTCATAGGGCAGGAAGGCGAAGTCATCCCCCTTGCGCGCCAGGTACACCGTGGGCTGCTGCTCGCGCACGAAGTCATTCAAGGAAGGCAGCGCGGCGTGGCCTTGCGCGTCCGTGGTGCCGTTCGCCACGGCGATGCCGTTGCGGCCCAGCACGCTGACCGTGACCCCCTCCACAGGAGCGCCCGCGTCCAGGCCCTGCACGAACACGTCATGCGAGCCATCCGCGTTGTCCTTCACCACCAGGCCCAGGTTCGTCACCAGCACCAGACGGTTGTCCTGCTTGCCCATGGCGCGCTTCGCCTCGGGGTCCCAGCTCTCCACGCGGAAGAAGAAGAGGCCACGGCGCGAGGACGAATCGTTCGCCACGCTCAGGTAGGGCGCCAGGTCGAACGCCGCGTACTGCGCCTTGCCTCGGCCCACGCCCTCCAGCGGACGCACCTCCGAGAAGCGCTCGGTCACGTTGTCCTCGCCAAAGGCATAGTTCGAGAACATCGGGTGGGCGAACTGGCCGTAGGACTGGCTCACCAGGTGGTTGATCTGCCCGGGCAGCACGCGGCCGACCTCGAAGCGCAGGGCCGGCACGTCGCGCGCGAGCACCGTCAGCTTCTTCTCCCCCGCGAGGCTGAGCAGCGCGCCCTCGTGCAGGATGCTCACCTCCTGCGGGAACACCGGGACGCGAATCACCGTGTTGAAGTCCTCGGCCAGCACGTAGCCGCCCGCGGACCGGGTCCCCTTCTTCACGCGCACGTACAGGTAGCGCCCCACGTCCGCCTGCACGCGGAAGCTGTGCAGCGTGGCCTGCTCCCGGTCCGTGGGCACCGGATCCAACTTGAGCAGCGCGTCGGGCGTCAGCCACTCCTGCCCGATGAGGCTGGGGCTGCTCCACGCGTAGTTGCGCACGGCCTTCTGCCCGTCCTTGGCTGGGAGGTCCTTCGGCAGCACCCACACGGAGAGGCTCTTGCGCAGCTCCGGCTCGGTGACGCCCGTGGTGAGGTTGAGCACCATCACCTGCTCGGGCTCGAAGCGCTCGTTGCGCACCAGCGCCACGCTGGCGTCGTTCACGTGGAAGTACGTGAACATGCCGGGGACGGACACATCCTGTGTCTGCACCTCGGTCATCGCGGGTCCACCGCGGGCCGCGCGCACGCCCACGTCCATCGTCAGCGCCAGGACGGTGGTGTTCTCAGGGATGGGCATGGGCTCCGAGTGCACGTAGGCCTGCCCCTTCAGCTTGTCGTACGTCACCTGGAAGGGAACACCGGAGCTGCCCCAGCCGAGGAGCCCGCGCTTCTGGTCCTTCGGACGCAGCGACAGGTTGCGCACCAGCGTGGCCGGATCCACCGGATGGCTGAACGTGAGCGTCGCCACCACGTGCTTGTCGGCCGGGTTGCGCGGGTCCTCATAGAAGCGCAGCTCGGAGATGGACGCGGTGAACGGCGCGGACGCGAAGCCCGTCTCGTAGGTCTCCAGCCGCACGTGCTCGGGGAAGAGCGTCTTGTCGAGCACGACCTTGTAGGCCTGTCCGACGGCCCAATCCGACGAGGGCGTGAAGGTGAGGATTTGATCGTTCGCCCAGCGCCACTCACCGGGCATCTCGGGCGTCATGCGGATGCCCGCCGTGACGACCTTGCCCACCTGCTCCAGCCGCGCGACCGAGCCGCCGAACTGGATGGAGATGGCGGCCGGCTGCGCGCGCTCCTCGATGGGCGTGGGCGACGGGCTGGTGCACGACACCGAGTAGGTCACCGGCTTGGGCCGGTTCTGGTACCACGTGTAGCCCGCGTTGCCCGCGACGAGCAGCGCCACCAGCACCCCGAGCCCGAGCACCAGGCGCTTGGGATTGCGCCGCAACCACCCCGCGCCCGCCACCACGCGGCGGCCCAGGCCCGCGGCCCAAGGAGGTGGGTTCCAGCTCAGCTCGCCCACCAGGCGGGCGAGACGTCGTGGCCGGCGAGGCGCGGGTTCTGATTCGTTCGAGGACATGGGGTGGGATCCAACGCGGGGGTACGGGTCCGCGAGAAGAGCAAGCGAGAGGCCAGCCTCACGGTCAGGGTCCAAGGCTCGGGAGGCCGCCCGATGCCGGAGGGATGTGGCCAGTCAGCCACGGGCGCGTGCGCTCCGGGCCGCGAGTTCCCCCCTCCTCGCGTGGTCTTCCAGCCGCTCGCGAGCCTACCGCGAGCCCGAGCCGGGCTGCCAGGGCGTGCGGAAGTGGCGATGCCCGCCCGCCTCGTCCGCGGGGATGGGCGCTACGGGCCGGCCCCCATGCGGGGGCGCGACCACGGGAGGCGGAGGGGGAGGCGGATCCGCGCGAAGCGTGAGCACGAGGTAGCCCGTCGCCGCCACGCCCACGCCCACCGCCATGGCGGCCCCGAGGAGGATCCACCGCAGCGCACTCCGCCGAAGAGCAGGCGCAGCCTCCAGGGTCGCCACGGCCGGCGCGGCATGGAGCACCACGACAGGCTCGGTGGCGAGGGGCGCGATCGGCTCGACCGGGAGCACCACGGCTTGCGCGGTGAGGGGTGGCGCGACGGGCGCGGGGTGAAGCGCGACGACCGGCTCAGTAGGGGTGACCGGCGCGGGGTGAAGCGCGACGACCGACTCGGCGGGGAACGTCACGGGCGGCGGAGCGCGCAGCGAGCGCAGGCGGTCCAGCGCGGTGGCGGCCGAGCCGAAGCGCTCCGAGCGGCGCGGCGCGACCAACGTGTGAAGGAACGACCGCAGCGCCGGTGACACCCGGACGTCGGCGTCGAACGCGAGCGTCAGGCGATCATCGAGGAGGTCCGCTGGCGAGCGTCCGCTCAGCGCATGGATGAGCGTAGCCCCCAGCGCGTAGAGGTCGCTGGACGGCTCCACGGTGCCCCCCAGCTGCTCGGGTGGCATGTACCCGAAGGTGCCCACCAACGTGGAGCCATGGGTCACCTCGCGGGCGAGGTGCCGCGCCGAGCCGAAGTCCACCAGCGCCACGCGGCCCCCGGGCCGCAGGATGAGGTTGGCGGGCTTCACGTCACGGTGCAGCAGCGCGGGCCTGCGCTGGTGCAGCGAGTCGAGCGTCTCCAGCACCTGCTCCGCGAGACTCCAGGCCTCGTCCTCGCGCAACGGCTCGCGTTCGAGGCGCTGAAGCAGCGACTCTCCCTCCAGGTACTCCTGCGCCAGATAGAGCCGCGTCCCCACCCCGCTCCCCTCCTGGAAGCTGGCGAGGAACCGAGGGATGTCCGGGTGCGACAGCGAGCGCAGCACGGCCGCTTCCCGCTCGAAGGCGTCCAGTTGCTCGGGGCCAGGGACCAGCGCGAACAGCAGCTCCTTGAGGGCAACGCGCCGGCCCGAGGCATCCACCGCCAGGTACACGCGGCCATGCGGCGACTGCGAGAGGACGCGCTCGACACAATAGCCCCCCGGGGCATCGGCCGCGCCGCAGTGCCCGCACCGAGGCGTCTCGCGCACCGCGCCGCAGGCCACGCAGGGCCGCGCCGCCTCCTGCTCCACCGCAGGTCCCCCCATGCTTCGCTGGCGCTCCACGCATGCCTCCACTCGAAGAATCCACTGTAACGAGTCTTCGCGCGGGGATGCGAACGCCAGGCCAGGGCGCGCCCAGGACGTGAGCGCAGGACCTCCGCTGGGCACAGAACACGGGACAGGCGCTCGGGTCGCGTGGAACGCGCGGGCCGCGCCACGGGATCCTCCCCCACCCTCGCGCGTCAGCGCCCTTCCCCCGGAGTCCCATCGATGAACCCCCGTCCCCTCGCCGTCGTCGTCGCGGTGTCGTCGCTCGCGCTGCTGCAATCCCACGCCACCAGCACGGAGTCGACGAGCCGCTCCCCCGCGCAGAAGGCAGACTATGAGATGACCGTGGACGCGCGTCAGACACCGCGGAGCATCAGCGGCACGCTCACCGGCGCGGCGCTGCGCTACGACGGCTGGCCCAGCGTGAACGGCACGGTGAACTTCGGCTTCAACTGGGGCGCCATCCACGCGGGCTCGCACGTCTATGTGTCCGCCAGCGAGGTCGACAACGCAGGCAACCGCTTCAATGGCGCCGCGACCTACACGGTGCAGAACATCGTGGTGAAGGAAGGGCGCGTGGAGTTCCGGGTGAAGATCGACTGGGGCTCGCCCATCCGCATCTCCACCGACATCCTCACCGTGGACCCCTGAGTCGCCGCGAGGCCCTCAGTCCTGCACGCGCGCGCGCTCCACCAGCGCCTCCAACGTCTCCACGCACGGCTCCTCGCGGACCAGCCCCTCGTCGGCCACGAAGGAGATGACCTCGCCGTCCTGGACCTCCAGGTACGCGAGCACCCCGTCCGCCTTCGACTCGGCCCAGAAGAGTCGCGGGCCCTCGGGCGGCGGGAGCTGCTCCGCGGCGCGCATCGCGAGCGCGCGCTGCGGGGCCTCCGCCAACAACTCGGCGCTGCTCAGGAAGTGGTAGCGCCCCAGCCGCAGTCCATCCACGCCCGCCAGGAAGCGCCGCAACGCGGATGGCAGCGCCCAGCCCCAGCGAGCCTCGATGCTGGCGAGGTTCGCCTCGCTCGCGCCCTTGAAGGGCGTCCGCGTGCCCGAGGGGCGCAGCTTCGCGAGCATCTGCGTCCAGTCCTCGCGAGCCAGTGAGAACACCTGCACGGGGATGCCGGTGAACGGATTGATGACGTCCGTCACTTCAGCGCGCGGCGGCGCGAGCACCTCCGCGGGCCACTCCACCTCGCGGCGTCCGGCCAGCGCCACCCGCTCGTGGTGACGGAAGCGCGAGCGGAAGCGGCGATCCTCTCGCACCGTGTTGAAGTCCACGCCCTCCGGCTTCAGCAGCCCCGCGGTCTCCGCCAGATAGAGATCCAGCCCCGGGTACAGCACGGCCAGGAGCGGCTGATCATCGATGTCCGTGTAGAGCACCGGGTAGTCCCCGGCCGCGTCGGGCTCGGAGGTGAGCACGTAGACCCGCCGCGTGTCGGAGCCTCCCGGCAACAGGAACGCGTGCGACATCGTGGGCACCGCGAAGTACGGCGACCACGCCACGTCACGCGGGCCGGAGGACTCCGAGTCATCCAGCTCCGGAGGCGGTTGGCCGTCCATCTCGGGTGAGGGCTCGCCGTCATATTCGGCGCGGGCGATCTCCTGGAGCGAGCGCGGCGTCCAACGAAAGGTGGGCTCCAGCTCGAACCAACCCCAGTGCGCCAGGAAGCCCGCGTCGAAGGCGAGCCACGTCCGGAGCGAGGGCGGCAGGGGCGCGCCCTGGGGCAAGGTGAGCGACGCGAGCACGTCGGCAGGGAGCGGGCGGAACAGCGGAGCTTCGGGCCGGTAGCGGTCGAAGGTGTCGAGCGCCTTCCAGCCTCGGGCGCGAACGACCTCGATGACCTTTTCGACCCACTTCACGCTCTCCGTGCGCGGCTCGGCCATGGGCGGAAACCTACAACACGGCGCTTCGCCACCTCCAATGGAGACAGGCAAAGGAGCGCTGCTCCGCCGCTGTCGGTCCCAACACATCCGTCACGCGCGAACGCGGCATGCGCGCACACCTTGCTTGACTCACCCCGACCGAGCAGCCAATTAGGCGCCCCGCCACGGAGGCACCATGAGCACCCCGACCGCGCGCGACGAGCGCGACTATTACGAGCGCATCTACACGGTCTGCGAGCAGGTCCCTCGCGGGCAGGTGTCCACCTACGGCGACATCGCGACCATCGTCGGTGACGGCTGCGATGCGCGCATCGTGGGGCACGCCATGGCCGCGCTGGGTGCTCGCGCGGCGACCTGTCCCTGGCAGCGGATCATCAACCGCACGGGTGGCATCAGCACCTCGGGCTACGGCCAGAAAGAGCGACTCGAGGAAGAAGGCGTGGGCTTCGATGAGAAGGGCCACGTGCTCATGAGCGCGCACCAGTGGGCCGGCCCCACCGAGGAGTGGACCCGCGCGCGCGGCTTCCAACCGCTGCCGCCCAAGACGCCACAGGGCGGGCCGAGCACTCAGCTGTCGCTGTTCTGACCCACCCCTCCCCCTTCCGCGAACCGCCGAGGAGATGGCCTGTGTCGGGGCTCCTCGGATAGCGTGTCGTCGTCTTCGCGACGAGGGGGCTCGATGCCAGTTGTTCCGTCCGTCCTGGATGCGGTCACCGTTCACGCGGAGGGAGCGCTGTGCACCCGCCTCCTCTCCGTCCCCAGCGAGGGAGGCCAGTTCCCCGCGGAGGTGAGGGTCGAAGGACTGCCCCTGTCGCTGCGTGTCGGCTCGCTCCGAGCCCGCGTGGTGGAGGGCCCCCCGGGTCTCGTCGTGCGTGGCATCCAGCCGCTCTTCGACGTGCGGCTCCCCACCGAAGCGGATCTCCCCGCCGAGCGCCACGCACTGGAGCGCGCCGAGCGTGCGCGGACCGACGTGGGCGCCCGCCTGGAGCAGACGCGGCGCGACATCCAGGTGCTGATGGAGCTGAAGCCCACCGCGCTCCCGAACCGCAAGGGCGAGCCACCGCGCCAGACGCCCCTGACGGCGACGCTCGCGCTCGCGGAGTTCGTGGACACGGAGCTGACCGCGCTGAATCAGCGGCGGCTGGAGCTGGAGCGCGAGGAGCGCGACGCCCTGGCCGAGCTGGAGCTTCGCCGCGCGCGGATCCGCGAGCAGTCCGGCGCCGCGCGAGGCCAGCGCGCCCAGCTCTACCGCGCGGCGGTGCTGTCACTGGCGGGCCCGCTGACCTCGGAGGGCCCGGCCCGGATCGCGCTGGAGTACGCCGTCACGGGCGCGCGCTGGGTGCCCACGTATGACCTGCGGCTGCCGCGCTCGTTGCAGGACGGCACGCTGCGCATGCGCGCCTCGGTGCTCCAGCTCACGGGCGAGGACTGGAGCGGCGTGCGCCTGTCGGTCTCCACCGCGGACCTGGAGCGACGCGCGGAGGTGCCCGAGCTGAAGGCGCTGCGCATCGGCCGCAGCCAGCCGCCTCCGCCTCGCTCGGGGTGGCGCGAGCCGGCCGCGGGATTGGACGAGCTGTTCGCTGGCTATGACAGCGCCCCCCCACCCGTGAGCCCGCGAAAGCCGATGTCGCCTCCCGCGGCGCCCAGGAACATGCCGGACCTTCGGGTCGGCGGAAACGCGGCGCCGCGCGACGAGCCTTCAATGGCCTCCTCCTCCGGAGCCGTGGACGGCGCGATGCCCGTTCCACCGCCGCCCCCGCGTGCCCCGGCGCCCGCGGGAGCCAGGCCCTCCGCGGCGCGTCCCTCGGTTCCCGCAGCGTCCATTGCGCCGGCATCCGCACGCGGCGGTGGACTGATGCGCTCCCAGGAGAAGAGCAAGAAGCGCAGCGCCGAGCCCGCGCCCAAAGAGCTGCTCATGGATGAGGACGAGCCGAGCTTTGGCGGAGCGCCCGAGATGGCCTTCGACGAGGAGGGCGGCGCGCCCGCCCCGAGCCAGGACCTCGCGGAGCCTCGGGTGGAGGTCTCCGAGTCGCTGCTCGACTATCAGCAGCTCACGCTGATGTCGGCCGAGGTCCCGGGTGCACGCGGCCGCCTGCGCCCGCGCCCCGCGGACGCCTCGCGCGAGTTGCTCGCGCTCACGGCGGTCCGTGTCCAGGTCGACGTCGTCACCCTGCTCGCCACGCAGGAGCAGCGGGCACGCGGCATCCACAGCGTGCCGGCGCCCACGTGGACCGTCCCCCCGCGCGAGTCCGCGCAGCAGTTCGACGCGCGCTTCGACGTGGAGGCACGCGCGGAGGTGCCGTCGGACGGCGCGTGGCACACGGTGCCCCTGCTCGCGGTCCCCGTGGGGCTCGTGGCCGAGTACCTCTGCGTGCCCTCGGTGGAGCCCCGCGCGTTCCGCACCGTGCGCATCGAGAACCGGACCACCTACCCGCTCCTCGCCGGCCCGGTGGACGTGACGCTCGGCGAGGAGTTCCTGATGACGTCTCCCCTGCCCACCCTGGCGCCGGGCGCGACGCAGCGACTGGGCCTGGGCGTCGAAGAGGCCATCAAGGTCGCGCGCAACACCCGCTTCGACGAGGCCTCGGGCGGCATGTTCGGCGGCAACACGCTGCTCACGCATCAAGTCCTCGTCGACGTGGCCAATCGGCTCGGCCATCGGGTGACGCTGGAGGTGCAGGAGCGGCTGCCCGTCGTTCCTCCCTCGGAGAAGGACATCAAGGTCGAGGAGGCCGAGGTGGCGCCCGGCTGGCAGAAGCGCGCGTTGCTGCCCGGCGAGACGGTGGTGGAAGGAGAGCGGGCGTGGCGCGTGGCGCTCCAGCCCGGTGAGTCGCAGACGCTGAAGGCCACATGGACCATCAAGATTCCCGCCGCGAAGATGCTCGACGGCGGCAACCGGAGGACCTGATGCACGCGCCCCGCTCCCTGCCCGTGAGCAAGGTGACCTTGCTGGAGGACCGCGCGCTCGTGGAGCGCCGTGGCGAGGTCACCCTCTCTCCAGGCGCCCAGAAGCTCGTCATCGAGGGACTTCCTCGCGTGGCGGTGGACCGCTCGATTCAAGCCAGGCTGTCCGGTGGAGTCGTCGCCCAGGCCCGACTGCGACGGGTGACGCGGCCTCAACCTCCCGAGGCTGAACGGGTGCTGCGCACCGAGCTGGAGCGGCGCGTGGCCTCGCTGCGCGAGGAGCAGGCACGGCGCGCGGCGGACGTGCAGCGGCTCATCGTCAAGCAGGGCCTGCTACAGACCGCGCGCGCGGATGTGTACCGCGCCATCTCGGAGCAGACCGGCGTGGGCGATGCCCATCCCGTCACGTGGCGCGAGCAGCTGGGACTGGCCCGCGAGCAGCTCGACGCGGTGGAGGCGCAGCTCCGCGAGGCGCGGCGACGCGAAGAGGCCGCGACCCACGAACTCAGCGAGGCCCAGCGCGCGGCGGCGCAGGCGCTCCAGCCCGAGCCGAAGCTGGACACGCTGGCCGAGCTGGAGGTCAACCACCCCTCCGGTGGAGCCGCCACGTTGACACTCACCTATCTGGTGCCCTGCGCGGCCTGGCGCCCGGCCTACCGCGCCACGCTGCGCGCCACGGAGACCGGCGAGCAGGTGACGCTGGAGTGCGAGGCCGTGGTGTGGCAGCACACCGGAGAGGATTGGAAGGACGTGGCCCTCACGTTCTCCACCGCCCGCCCCACGCTCGGCGCGACGCCGCCTCGACTCACCGAGGATTGGATCTGGCTGCGCGACAAGTCCGAGCGCGAGAAGCGCGTCGTGGACGTGTCGGTCCGCGAGGAGGTCATCCAGACAACCGGCGAGGCGGGCCGCTCGCGACAGCCGGACTCACTGCCTGGCATGGACGACGGCGGCGAGGCGCTCACCCTGGCCGCGCCGCACCCGGCCCAGGTGCTCTCGAATGGCGAGCCGCACCGAGTCCCGCTGCTGCAGTTCACGGCGCCGGCCCGCTCGGAGCTGGTGGCCTGCCCGGAGCAGTCGCCCCTGGTGCACCGCGTGGCGCGCTTCGAGAACGTGGGACCCGCGGTCCTGCTCGCGGGCCCGGTGGACCTGGTGCGCTCCAGCGGCTACGTGGGGCGCGCGCAGCTGAAGTTCACCGGACGCAACGAGCACGTGAAGCTGGGCTTCGGCAGCGAGGACGCGCTGCGCATCGCCCGACGGGTGGAGGAGTCCGAGGAGACGCGGATGCTCACGAGTCGCCGCACGCGCACCCACAAGGTGAAGCTCTTTGTCTCCAACATGGGCTCGCGTCCGGAGTCCCTGGCCCTGGAGGAGCGCATCCCTGTGTCCGAGGTGGCCGCCGTGGAGGTCGCGCTGGTGAAGGACTCAGCGCAAACCCCGCCCACACGCGTGAGCGAGGAAGGCATCGTGCGCTTCGAGTTGAAGGCAGACCCTCGCTCGCAACAGACCCTGTCGTTCAGCTACACCGTGGCCAGCTCGGCCAAGGTCGCTGGACTCTAGACTCGCTTCGGAGAAGACATGCTGCTGTTCCCCTTGATGATGGTGCTCGCGCAGGCCCCCGTGATGGAGGACCTGCCTCGCGCGGGCCTGTTTGGCGCGGGATTCAACATGGAGCCCGTGTCCATCGGCCCCATGCAGGCCTTCACGCGGTACGGCAGCGTGCAGGGCGCCAGCCTGTCCACGGGCGTCCAGATTGACCTCGGCACGCGCTGGGCTCTGCGCATCCACCTGGAGGGCGCGGGCGCGGCGAGCACGGACGTGAACTTCGCGGAGTTCGGCCTGGCGCCGGGCATCCTGTACCGCTGGCGAGACACCGCGGATCAGCGCTGGGTGCCCTACGGGGGCGCGGGCCTCAAGTTCGGCGGCGTGGGCGCCAGCCGAGGCATCCTGGGCCTCGAGTCGGCGGCCGTCAGCGCGATGGACTTCGACTGGGACGACTTCGACGACAACAACTCGAACCCGGATGAGGAGACGCGGTTCGGCACGTTCCCCGAAGTCTTTGCAGGCGTGGAGTGGCACCCCAATCGCTGGTTCGCGCTCACCATTCACGGCTCGTACACGTACGCCCGGCTCGTCCACACCAACGTGCACATGTTCCAGGAGCGCGTGGGCGTCCGCTTCTCGCTGTAGCCTGACCTACGGCTTCGGAGCCGCGCTCTCTGGGGCGCGGCAATGGGGACAGCCGGTGTTGCCCTGCGGGCACTGCATCGTCTGACCGGTGTTCCCCCCGGTCGCCTCCTTCCCGGTAGGCTTCATCCCCTCACAGGCGGGGCGCTTGGCGGGTGGACCCGCGGGCGCGCAGAGCCCCACGCAGTCCGCGCCGCCGTGAGCGGGATCGCAGCTGTCGCTGGGATCATCCGCGCACTGATAGCCTTGAGGACACGGCGCGCCGGCGAATCCACCGCAGGTCTGCCCGCTCGACGAGGGCCGAGGCGCATCGGACGCCGCGAACCCTGACACCGGGAAGGCGAGCAGGCCCCACAGCAACAGGCCCGCGGTGAGGCCCTGATTGCGCCGTTTCGATGAGGACATGGAGCGCTCCCTCGAGGCCCGAGGCCCGGGCCATCAGTCGACACGTCAGGATGGAGCCCGGCGCCAGCGACGCGGAAGCTTCCCGGCCCACTCGGACAGCCAGAACGACCGGCGAGAGGCCAAGGCACGGAGCGAGCCCCGGCCTCGCCTCAGTCCTTGGCGCGCGCGTACTGCGGCGGCCACGCCACGTCTTCCTTCAACTGACGCGCGGCGCGCAGCGGCCAATACGGATCGCGCAGCAGCTCGCGCGCCAGGATGACGACATCCGCCTGCCCGGTCCGCAGCACGTGCTCGGCCTGCATCGCCGAGCGGATCATCCCCACCGCGCCCGTGAGGACACCCGCGTCGCGACGAACGCGTTCAGCCAACGGGGTCTGGTAGCCCGGCCCGACGGGAACCTTCACGCCCGGGATGAGGCCGCCCGAGGAACAGTCGACGAGGTCCACGCCCTCTGGCGCCAGCCTCTTCGCCAGCGCCACGGAGTCCTCCACCGTCCAGCCATTCTCCACCCAATCGGTCGCGGACAACCGGACGAAGACAGGCATCGACTCCGGCCAACGGCTCCGCACGGCGCGCACCACGTCCAGCAAGAGGCGTGTGCGGTTCTCGAAAGTCCCGCCGTAGCGATCCGCGCGCGCGTTGGTCCGAGGCGAGAGGAACTCATGCAGCAGATACCCGTGCGCGGCATGCACCTCGGCGACCTGGAAGCCCGCTTCCAGCGCCCGGCCCGCCGCGTCCGCGAACGCTTGCACCACGCGCGCGATGCCCGCCGCGTCGAGTGTCTCCGGCACGGGCGAGCCCGTATCGAAGGGCTCCCCCGACGCGCTCACGGGACGCCAGCCACCGGCTTCGGGAGGGACCGCGCCCTGCCCTTCCCACGGCGGCGCGGTGGAGGCCTTGCGCCCCGCGTGCGCGAGCTGCACGCCCACCGCGGCGCCCTGCGCGAGCATGAACGCGTTGATGCGCGCGAGCCGCTCCACCTGCGCGTCCTTCCACAGTCCCAGGTCCTTCGGAGAGATGCGCCCGATGGCCTCGACGGCGGTGGCCTCGGTGAGCACGAGCCCCGCGCCGCCCACCGCGCGACTGCCCAGGTGGACCTGGTGCCAGTCGTTCGCGAAGCCGTCCTCGCTGGAGTACTGGCACATGGGCGAGACGACGATGCGGTTGCGCAGCGTGAGGCCACGCAACGTGAGCGGCGTGAACAGGAAGCTGCTCATGCGGTTCTCCTAGCGCGCGGAGGGAGGCCGCTCGCCCAAGCGCAGCGCCGCGCGAACTTCAGCGGTCGTGCGGCCCGCCCAGTGCCGGCGGTGGTTCTCCTGCGTGGTGAGGCTGCGTGACTCCATCCGGTCCACGTAGAGCGTTCCGTCCAGGTGATCCAACTCGTGCTGGAGGATGCGGGCATACCAGCCCCGCGCCCACACCGTCACCGGCTCCCCCAGCTCGTTGAGCGCCTCCACCCGCACCCCTCGCGCCCGAGGAACCAGCGCCGCGAGGCCCGACACGCTCAGGCACCCCTCGTGGAACTCGACCGGCGAGGCATCCTCCACGAACAGTCGGGGGTTGGCGAGCACGTGGAAGCCCACGGGCGTGCGCTCGCGCGCGGACAGTTCAGCGGGGGACAGGCCTGCCTGGTACTCGGCCCGGTCCTCCACGACCACCAGCCGCACGCCCACGCCCACCTGAGGCGCGGCCAACCCCACGCCGGGCGCGTCGCGCATCGTGTCCCGCATCAGCGCGATGAGCCGCTGGACGTCCGGCCCGCGAATCTCCTCCACCGTCAGGTCGCGCGCCGGCTGCCGCAGCACCGGCTCCCCTGCCTGCACAATCTTGAGCACCATGGCGCCGAACCGTAGCAGGCGCGGTAGGCTGCGCGTCCATGGCTCGCCGCCGGAAGGCCGATGAGATGACCGCGCGCGTGCGCAACCTGCTCGCCATGGATGCCGCTGGCATCATGCGGCGGCTGGACGCGCGTCGCGATGAGATGTTCCTCCTCTTCTCGCGCTTGCGCAGCCGAGAGCCGCTTTTGGGCACCATCGCCTCGCGCTACGCGGACGGAGCATTTACCCAACTCGTCCACCTCACCGAGCAGGAGTCGGCGGTGGTGGATCACTTCTACTCGCGCCTGGACGAGCTGCGCTGGTACTTCACGTACACCGAGGACATGCCGGGCACCGCCCAGCTCACCTTCAACGCGCTCCACCGGCGGCTGGAGGAGAGCTACCGCGTGCTGCGGGCGACCCTGGGACCTCCGGCCCGTCCAGATGGCGTGCAGGTGGTGGACGGTCAGGCGGTGCGCCACGACGAGGACGCCGCGACGCCACCGCCCGCGGCCCTCGCGCGCGCAGCGCCGGCTCGCAAGCGCGGCGCCGCGGCGACCTGAGCGGACGTCATGCCGCCGTGATGTCCGCTCGCGCCAGGGGCGGCGCCATGCGACGCATGGAGCGCTGCCCCACGACCACCGCGACCATCTTCTTCGCGCGGGTCCAGACGCTCTCCTGCACATAGGGAATGCCGTACTTCTCGCAGAGGGCGCGCACCTTGGGCTGCACCTCGCGGTACTTGAGCATGGGCATGTCCGGCCAGAGGTGGTGCTCGATCTGGTAGTTCAGCCACAGGTGAGCGAAGTCGTTCAGGTCCCCGCCCGTCCGGTAGTTGGCGCTGCCGACCACCTGCTGCACGAAGCGCTCGCCCTTGTTCGCCGGAGACGAGTCGAAGCGGTACAGGTCCTCGCCCGTGTGATTCGGCCCCACCACCAGGAAGGTGTGCAGGTTGGTGAAGACGTCCGCGAGCACGGAGTTGCACAGCACGCTGAACGCGGCCCAAGGGCTCACCAGCAGGAACAGCGCCGGCAACAGCACGAAGTTCACGGCGGCATAGGGCAGATAGCAGCGCATGAACAACTCACGCAGCTCCGCGCCCGTGAGCGCGCCGCCTTCCCGCCGGCCCTTGCGGCGCAGCGAGCCCAGCGTCTCGGGAGCGTAGTAGCTGGCGCGCCACGTCAGGGCGAGCAGCGCGAGCTGCGTGTAGCGAAGCCACAGCGGTCGCTCCGCGTCGCGCAGCGTGCCCTCGGCGTTGCGCTCCAGCAGGTCCGGGTCGGCCTCTTCGCCCGTGAAGGAGTGGTGCAGGACGTTGTGCTCGTAGATCCACGCGTCCGGCAGCATCCAGTCGAGCCAGTCGACGTACCGCCGCAGTCCCCGCGCGAACCCCTTGCTCGTACGGGACGTGCCCACGCCGGGCACGCGGTCATAGCCTCGGTGCCCCACGTGGTGCATGAGCAGCCATCGCGTGGAGCGGCCCAATCCGAGCGCGAAGGCGCTGAGCGGATTGGGCATCACCCAGCAAGTGGCCAGCCCCACGAGCGTCGCCGCGCGACCCCAGCGCTCAATCTTCCGCAGGTGCGCCGCGTCCGGCTCGCCCAGGTTCGCCTCCATCTCCGCGCGCAGCGCCTTCACCTCACGGTGAAAGCCCTCCACGTCCACGGAGGTGAGATCGAAGGCGGGTGCGGCGCGAGACATGCGGGGACTCCTCGAGGCTGTGGGACGCGGGTGGCACGAGCCGCGCCCCACCTCCACCGGACGCGCTCGGTGCGCGCACGGTAGCCTCCCGTCGGGTGGGACGGGAAGCCTCGCTCGCATGCCTCAGGCGACCGAGCGAACCGCCGCCGTGCTCGGGGGCGCCCAGTCCTTGTTGAGGACCTGGATGGTGCTGGTCGGAATGCCCAGAAGGCTCATGTAGTAGAGGGCGCTGTGCTGAGCGAGGATCTCGTCCTCGAAGGCGAGGATGCCGCTTTCGCTGTAGAGCGACCCCGTCAGGCTCGTGCTGGCGCTCGGCTGCACGTACGTCACCCCGCCCTTCTGCAGCGTGTTGAGCGCGGCGTTGACCGCGGCCGAGCACGTGGGGCCGCACTGGGGGCCGCCCGAGTAGAGCGTGAGGATGGTGTCCAGCCCCGCCACGGTCCAGAGCATCGGCACCACGTCGAGCGTGTTGTAGAGCCGCTGCGCGCTCGACGCGAAGACCGTGTCGTAGGCGGAGGCGAAGGCCGCATCGCCCGCCGTGGGCGCGGCCACGGTGATGGGGACGATGGTCGCGCCGCTCAAGGTGCTCGCGAACCAGGCCGCGAGCACCGAGGCCGTCTGCCCGCCCAGGCTGTGGCCGGTGACGAGGATGGTGGGCGATCCCGAGAGCCCCTGGAGGAACGAGAGCAACCCACCCGAACCCGAGCCCGGCACCGACGAGACCATGCTGTTGATGTTCGTCCAGACCTCGGAGGCGCCCTGGGAGATCTGCGCATTGGGGAACGAGGACGCGGTGAAGGGCAGCGCCACCTGGGTCCCGATGCCCTTGTCCTGGAGGAGGTCCTCCGCGCGCGTGACGAGCGTGCCGCGCACCACCACCGCGTAGGTGCTGTCACCGTCATACGCGACATAGGCGAGGTCCTGGCCGGCGGTGGCGGGGCCCCAGGCGATGCTCCACGAGCCCCCAATCGTCCCCGACATCGCCTTGTTCATGGTGCTGAAGCGCCAGGAGTTGAATTCGTACTGCCCGAGATACGCGATGGCCGAGAGCGTGGCGGCGATCTGCGACTGCGAGAACGTGGAGGCCATGGGTGCATCCTTCCCTTGAGGGTTCGCCGGGAGGAATTGCACCCCGCGTGCCCAGCCCCTCGCGGGGCCGTCTCCCTCGGGCGAGGGCTCGAACCGCGCGACACGCTGGGGTTTCGACGCATTTTCGACGTGTCGGTCGACATGTCGCGGGTTCACGGCCGGGGCTCACCGAGCTGTGACACAGTGCGCGACACTATCGGACTCCCCTTCTCCATCGTCTTCTGGGCCTTCTTCGGGCTCACCAGCGCCGTGCTCTTCGTGGGCGCCGTGCTGGTGTGGCTCATCACGCTCCCGTTCGACCCGAACGGCAGGGTGCTCCACCTGTACTCATGCCTCTGGGCGCAGCTCTACGTGTATGTGAACCCGCTCTGGCGCCTGCGCATCGAGGGCCGCGAGCACCTGCCCTGGCGCGGCGCCGCGGTGCTGGTGGCCAACCACGAGTCGCTCGGGGACGTGCTGGTCCTCTTCGGCCTCTATCGCCCCTTCAAGTGGGTCTCCAAGGCGGAGAACTTCAAGCTGCCGTTCATCGGCTGGAACATGCGGCTCAACCGCTACGTGCCGCTCGTGCGCGGCGACAAGGAGAGCATCGGGCGCATGATGGCGCAGTGCGAGGCGTGGCTCTCGCGTGGCGTCCCCATCCTCATGTTCCCGGAGGGGACCCGCTCGGCGGACGGAAACGTGAAGGCATTCAAGGATGGGGCCTTCACGCTGGCGGTGCACCATGGCTGTCCTGTCATCCCCATCGTCGTGACCGGCACCGCGCGCACGCTGCCGAAGCATGGGCTGGTGATGCGAAACCAGGCCCGTTGCCACGTGCGCGTCCTGCCCCCGATGGATCCCGCTGCCTTCAATGGGGACGTGCACGCCCTGCGGGACGCGGTCCGAGAACGCATCATCACGGAGAAGGCTCGGATGCAGGAGCCCGAGCCTCCCCCCTGAGTCCCGTCCCGATCGCGCTCAGCCTGGATTGCGCTATGACTGCGCGCTCGTGCGAGGTGTGATGAGTCGAAGCGTCGTGGCAGCCGTGTTCGTCGGAGCCGTGGCCCTGCTGTGGGCACGCGGCGCGCGAGCACAAGAGGTCGACCCCGGGCCCACCCAGGTGGTGGGCGAGGTCGTCGTGAACGAGACGGGCCGCACGACGGCCGCGACCATCCAAGGCTATGCGCGCGTGGACGAGGGCGACGCGCTCACGCAGGCGGACCTGCTCAAGGTCGAGCGGAGACTCACCGCCACGGGCCTGTTCCAGGACGTGCACGTGGGCACCGAGCCCATGGCCGATGGCCGCGTGCGGCTCGTGTTGGAGGTGGAGGACAAGGCCTCGTGGGTGGTCGCGCCCACCTTCGCGTTGTCATCCTCCAACGTGGGCGGAGGCCTGCTCTACGCGGAGAACAACCTCTGGGGCCGAAGCAAGAAGTTCGCGGTGGCCGCGCAGGTGAGCACGGCCGAGAGCGGCCTGTTCATGGGCTATCTGGATCCCAACCTGTTCGGCCTGCCGCAGCTCAAGCTGAGCCTGGAGGGACAGCTTCGCAGCGACCGCGTGGAGGAGTATCGCCCCGGCGCGACGCAAGAGTCGCCGGAGGTGGTGCGCCGCACGCGACTCAACTCGGCCTCCATCGCGGGCGAGCTGGGGGTCATGCTGTTCGAGCGCGTGCGCGCGGCGGCGAAGTACCGGCTGATGTTGATCGACGCGCGACCGCCGAGCCAGGACACGCCCGTGACCGAGCCCGCCTTCGAGCCCGGCCCTTCGCAGCGCGACACCTCGCTGCGCCTGATGGTGGGAATCGACACGCGGCAGACGCTGCACGCGGTGATGGAGGGCCTGAACCTGGAGGCCTCCTATGAGCTGTCGAGCCCTGGCGTGTGGAGCGAGTTCCAGTATCGGAAGTTCGGCCTGCTCTACCGACACGGCCTGCGGTTCTTCGAGGAGCACAACCTCGTGCTGCGCGCGGAGGCGGCGCTGGGAACGGACCTGCCCTTCCAGCAGGAGCTGGTGCTCGGAGGCAACTCGCTGCGGGGCTTCCTCCACCGACAGTTCCGAGGCGACACCCGCCTGTCCTTCACCGCCGAGTATCACTTCCCGCTCTTCACCATCCGCTCGCTGGCCTTCCGCGGCGTGGGGTTCTCGGACACGGGCTTGATGCTCTGGCGCTCGATTCCCGAGGACCGCCAGCTGCGCGACGTCACGGGGCGCGTGGTGCGCGGCTACCTCCCGGACGCGAAGGCGGGCCTCGACGGAGCCACGCTCGCGCAGGGCGTGGGCGCCGGCCTGCGCCTGTATTTGCGCAACGTGGTGCTGCCCCTCGTCGGCGTGGATGTGGCCTATGGCGTCAACTCCGGCGAGCTGCGCTTCTACCTGGTCGCGGGTGTCACCTCTTCCTGATCCACTCCTCTGCCCCTCCCATGCCCAAGTCCATCCAAGGCGTCGCGGCGCGCATCTCGTTCTATGACTCCCCCGCAGCGGCCTGGCGTGCCTGGATGCGCGAGGCGGGAACTACCCCTCGGAGGACACGGCGCCGCGACATGCCGGCAAGCGCCTGAATCGCGCGCGCTACGCCGCGTTCCTCGAGCAGGAAGGGCTCACCCAAGGTGGTGCCCCCTGCCCCACCCCCGTGCAGGTCGGCGGTTGGCCCGAGGGGCTCGGAGACGACTGGGAGACGGGCGTCGCGTGTGGACACCGCACGGTGCTCATCCGCGTCCAGCCCTCGCGCATCGGCTTGAGCGCCATCAACAGGCTCCTCGGCGTCGAGGTGTGCGTGAAGCCCGGCTGCAAGCGACCGCGCTGCTCCGACGAGCCCGCGGTCGGCTGACGCTCACGGCCGACGCGAAGGGAAGGACCCACGGGTGCGCTTCGACAGCTCGCTCTGGAGGCTGCGCTGGAGCCGACGGCGACGCCGCAGCAGCGCCCAGACGAGCCCCGCGCCACAGGCCGTCAGCGCGGTGCCAGGCGACGTCTCGCCACAGCCACAGCCCGTGGTCTCCGAGAAGCCTCGGTCCGTGGACCAGATGGACTCCTGCCTCGGTCCTCCGGGCCCCAGCTCGAGGGAGCGCGCGATGAGGCGCTCCCGTGCGCGCTCGAACGCGTCGCCGTCCAAGGTGATCTGATCCGCGGCCGGCACCAGCTCGCGCGCCACCTGCGCCGCGAAGTCCGGGTCGCCCGCCTCCGCCACGCGCATCAGCCACTCGTAGTCCTGCACGCCCGCGCGCAGGAGCTTGAGGCGGAGGCTCGGCAAGGGCACGTGCGTGGTGCCGCCGATGCGCTCGGGCGTCCCGGGATAGAACAGCGTCCCGTCACCATTCCCGCCATAGAAGCTCTGGTCGGTCCACGCGGTGGGCAGGCGCGCGGTCGTCTCGTAGTACGACTCCCCCGAGGCATGCTGGAGGAACACCACCCACGGCATGGCGCGGTTGAGCGCCGCCGCGTGGTCCACCATGTACGAGGGCCAGTGCTTCTCCGCTGACATGCCGCCCACGCAGCCGTGGCTGGAGCAGCTCTGGTACAGCCACAGGGACGTGCCGGGCCGCGTGAGGAACGTGTCATAGGCCGGCCGCTCGACGCCCGCATCGGCGGGGGCGTTCGAGGACATGAGCTGGATCAGCACCGAGATGCGGCCAATCAAGTCCTCGACCCCGTTCGCCTGGGCCTTCGGCAGGCTGGTGGTGACCATGCGCACCAGCCCCGGCGCGGAACGCTGGAGCACGGTCGCGCGAGCCCGCAGCGCATCGTAGGTGCTGAACAGCGGCGGCTCGTCCGCGGTGTAGTCGTACGCGCGATCAATCCATCCCCGCGCGGTGAAGTGCTCCACGAACGAGGCCAGCGCGCCGTCCTCCAGGGGCCCCATGTACTGGGCGCTCGTCATCCGCGCCCCCTTCAAGCGCGTGGCCGCGGTGCCATCCAGCAGCGGCCCATAGACCGCGTCGAAGCGATCCCACCACCCGCCCGATGGCTGGATGACGAACACGTCCGACAGCGTGATGCGATGGTCCAACGCCAGCCGCGCGTAGAGCCCCACCAGGCTGGCGCGCGCGTCATCGCTGCCGCAGTCCTTGCGGCCCGTGTGCGCCTCGCAGACGAGGTCCGGCTCCAGCCCGAAGGCCGTGGCATACAGGGGCGTGCTGGGCAGCACCACATCCACCACGGTCAGCGCCACGGAGACCGAGCCCAGCGCCCGCTCCGCGTCCCGCACCTCCACGGTGCCCTGGTAGCTCCCGGGTGGAGCGTCCTCTGGCACGAGCAGATCCACCCAGATGCCCCGAGACTCCCCTCGGGGCACGTCGAACGGGAACGCCCGCCGAGGTTCGCCGAAGACTTCGTCCACGTCGGGCGTCAGCGCATCCGGCCAGGAGCCCACCTCGCCCGGTCCCCCCGACGGCACCGTCACGTCCAGGTAACCCTCACGGTAGAGCGTGAGCTGACGACCTCCCAGGTGTACCGGGCCGTCCAGTCCCGCGCAGCGGGCCGTGACAGCGCTCGCCCCGGTGTCCCCGCCGTGCACGATGACCTGGAAGCTCACGGCCTCGTTGCGCGCCGCCGTGAGCCGCACCGCATTCCCCGCGTGGGGCGCGGTGTCGGGACGGACCTTCACCATCAAGCTCTCGGCATAGACCTGGGGGTCCGCGCGCGCGACCATTCCCACCAGCAGTACGACCACGCCCAGCACCGTTGCGCGCATCCCCCGCCCCGCTCGTCCGCAGGGAAGACATGCGGAGCCCCATCGGCCGACCCCAGGGGTCCCCCACGGCATCGGCCCCAGGCTGTTCGCTCCGCGACGCGATGGCGCCCTCCCCACGTCCGAGAACCCACACCGCCTCCCATGCGGCGTGGGTGCCCCGGTCTCCCGTGTCCCCTGGAAGACAGGGCCTGGCGCTCGGACGCCACCCCACACGGGGTGTCTGCTCGCCCGGTGGTTCCGTGGCGAGAACCAGACGACTGCATTACTTTCCGACGCACGGTTCCCCCACGAACCGAAGTCGGTGGTATGCCCCTCGTCCCGCTAGGTGAGCGAGCGGGGCATTCGAGTCCACTCGAAACGGCGACGGCGTCCTGCCAGGCGGAGCGGCTGACGGGAGGGTCGCCCCACTTTCACGACGGACTCCCTGTCGTAGCGCGTGGGCCTGTCACACCTTTGAAGCGCAGGCCCGAAACCCATTTCGGAGGATGGTCACATCATTCGCGAACAACGAAGCAGCCGCGGCGGGAGCCGCGACCAGAGAACCAACCGTCGTATCCGTGCTCGTGAAGTCCGGGTCGTGGGTCCGGATGGCGCGCAGCTTGGCGTCATGCCGCTCGAAGCAGCGCTGGAGCGGGCTCGCTCGGAGGGGCTCGACCTCGTCGAGATCAGCCCCATGGCGACGCCGCCGGTCTGCAAGATCATGGACTACGGCAAGTTCAAGTACGAGGAGAAGAAGAAGGCCTCGGACGCCAAGCGGGCCCAGGTCACGGTGCAGCTGAAGGAAGTGAAGCTGCGGCCGAAGACCGAGGAGCACGACTACGAGTTCAAGGTCCGCAACGTCCGCCGGTTCATCGAGGACGGGAACAAGGCCAAGGTCGTCATCCAGTTCCGCGGTCGTGAGATCACCCACAAGGAACTGGGCAGCGCCATCCTCGACGATGTCATGAAGGACCTGAAGGACATCGCGATCGCGGAGCAGATGCCGCGCATGGAAGGCCGGCAGATGTACATGATCCTCGGCCCGACGCCGAAGGTCGCCCAGCGCGCCCGTGAGGCCGTGCGTCAGGCGGCTGCGAGCGCTCGCCGAGCTCCAGCTCCTGCTGCACCGGGTGGCGCACCCGCCCGTGAGTCCACGGACAACGCCCAGAGCGACGACGCTGCTCCCGAGTCGACGCCGAGCCCGGCCCCGTAACCGGAGCCGAAGCGCGGCGGGGAGGCTCCGAAGAGGAGCCAGAAGACAGGGCACGCCCCTCCCCGCCGCCGCAGCAGTCTCTCCCCCATCAGGCCTCCCCGGAGCAGCACCCCACGCCCCGGCGGCGACCGCCTGCGGACGAAGGAGGCCGGAGTGACCGGCCCCCACGTCCGCGCGGAGTGAGGCCTACCGCCGCGCCGGAAGCTGCGGCTTCACACCCAGGTACTCCTGGAGCGACTTCACCGACAGCTCGGAGCGCTTCAGCGACTCGAGGGCGCCCACCGCCATGCGGGCGGCCTGCACCGTCGTGTAGTACGGCACCGAGTGCATCAGGGACTCGCGGCGCAGCGAGAAGCTGTCGGAGATCTCCTGCTTGCCGAAGGTGGTGTTGATGACCAGGACGATCTCCCCGTCGACAATCTTGTCGACGATGTTCGGCCGGCCCTCCTTCACCTTCTGCACCATCTGCGTCTCGATGCCCTTGGTCTTCAGGTACTCGTGCGTGCCGCGCGTGGTGGCCAGCGTGAAGCCCATGGCGCGCAGACGGCGGCCCAGGTCCACCACCGCCGGCTTGTCATCGTCCTTCACGGAGATGAACACGCGGCCGGACTTGGGCAGCTTCACGCCCGCGGCCAGCTGGCTCTTGGCGAACGCGGTGGGGTAGTCCTCCGCGAGCCCCATCACCTCGCCCGTGGACTTCATCTCCGGGCCCAGGATGACGTCCACGCCCGCGAAGCGCGCGAACGGGAACACGCTCTCCTTCACCGCGACGTGGCGGAACTCGGGCTCGGACGTGTGGCCGAGCTCCTTGAGCGTCTTGCCCACCATGCAGAGCGCGGCGATCTTCGCCATCGGCACGCCCGTGGCCTTGGAGATGAAGGGCACCGTGCGGCTCGCGCGCGGGTTCACTTCCAGGATGTAGATGGTCTTCCCCTGGATGGCGAACTGCACGTTCATCAGGCCCACCACGCCCAGCTCGCGAGCCAGCGCGTTGGCCTGATCCTTCATGCGCTCCACCAGGTCCGGGGAAAGCGAGTGCGGCGGCAGCGTGGCGGCCGCGTCACCCGAGTGCACGCCGGCCTCCTGGATGTGCTCCAGCACGCCACCGATGAGCGTCGCGCCCGTGCGGTCCGCCACCAGGTCCAGGTCCACCTCGATGGCGTCCTTGAGGAAGCGATCGATGAGCACCGGGTGCTCCGGCGACGCGCTCACGGCCTCGCGCATGTACCGCTCCAGGCTGGCCGCGTCGTACACGGTCTCCATCGCCCGGCCGCCCAGCACGTACGAGGGGCGCACCATCACCGGATAGCCGATGCGCTCGGCGACCTTGAAGGCCTCGGCGTGGCTGCGCGCGACGCCGTTCTCCGGCTGCGTGAGCCCGAGCTTCTCGATGAGGGCGGAGAACTTCTCGCGGTCCTCGGCCCGGTCGATGGCGTCCGGCGACGTGCCCAGGATCGGCAGGCCCGCCTTCTCCAAGGGAACGCTGAGCCGCAGCGGCGTCTGGCCACCGAACTGCACGATGGCGCCCACCGGCTTCTCGCGCTGGGACACCTCCAGCACGTCCTCGATGGTCAGCGGCTCGAAGTAGAGGCGGTCCGACGTGTCGTAGTCGGTGGACACCGTCTCCGGGTTGCAGTTGACCATCACGGTCTCGTACCCGGCCTCGCGCAGCGCGAAGGCCGCGTGCACGCACGCGTAATCGAACTCGATGCCCTGGCCGATGCGGATGGGACCGCTGCCCAGGATGAGCACCTTCTGCCTGTCCGTGGGAGGCGACTCGTCCTCCTCCTCGTAGGTCGAGTACAGGTAGGGCGTGTACGCCTCGAACTCGGCGGCGCAGGTGTCCACCCGCTTGTACACGGGACGGATGCCGCGGGCCTGCCGGTGTGAACGGACCTCGGCCTCGGGATAGCCGAGCAGCCGGCCCAGGTACTTGTCCGAGAACCCGTGCGACTTCGCCATCCGCAGCACGTCGTCCGGGAGCTGATCCAACCGGCCGTAGTCCGCCAGCGTCTGCGCCTCGCGGACCAGCGCCTCGATGTGCCGCAGGAACCACGGGTCGATGGCGGACAGGGCATGCACCTGCTCCACCGTCATGCCCTCGCGGAACGCCTGGGCCACGAACCAGGGCCGCTCGGGGCGAGGCACGCGCAGCGACTCGTGCAGCACCTTCTCGCGCTCCTCCTTCTCCGCGGGCAGCTCGGGGGACTCCAGGCCCACGCGGCCCAGCTCCATGGAGCGCAGGGCCTTCATGTACGCCTCGGGGAAGGTGCGGCCAATGGCCATCACCTCGCCCACCGAGCGCATGCTGGTGGTGAGCGTGCGGTCCGCGTGCGGGAACTTCTCGAAGTTGAAGCGGGGGACCTTCACCACCACGTAGTCGATGGTCGGCTCGAACGAGGCCGGCGTCTCGCGGGTGATGTCGTTGCGCAGCTCGTCCAGCGTGTAGCCCAGCGCCAGCTTCGCGGCGATCTTCGCGATGGGGTAGCCCGTGGCCTTCGAGGCGAGCGCGCTGGAGCGGGACACGCGCGGGTTCATCTCGATGACGACCATGCGGCCGTCGCGCGGGTGGATGCCGAACTGGATGTTCGAGCCGCCCGTGTCGACGCCAATCTCGCGGATGATGGCCAGCGAGGCCTGGCGCATGCGCTGGTACTCGCGGTCCGTCAGCGTCTGCGCGGGCGCCACGGTGATGGAGTCACCGGTGTGGACGCCCATGGGGTCCAGGTTCTCGATGGAGCAGACGATGATGACGTTGTCCGCCGAGTCACGCACCACCTCCAGCTCGTACTCCTTCCAGCCGAGCACGCTCTCCTCCACGAGGATGGTGGAGGTGGGGCTCGCCTTGAGGCCGGAGCGGCAGATGGTCTCGAACTCCTCGCGGTTGTACGCGATGCCACCGCCCGTGCCGCCCAGCGTGAAGGACGGACGGATGATGGCCGGGAAGCCAATCTCGTCCGTCAGCGCCAGCGCGTCAGCGAGCGTGGTGGCGTAGCCGCTCTTGGGGAGCGACACGCCAATCTTCTGCATCGCGGCCTTGAAGAGCTGGCGGTCCTCCGCCTTGTTGATGGCCTCCAGCGATGCGCCGATGAGGCGCACGCCGTACTTCTCCAGGATTCCCTGCTCGGCCAGGGCCTTGGCGAGATTCAGGGCCGTCTGGCCACCCATGGTGGGCAAGAGGGAGTCGGGGCGCTCAGCGGCCAGGATTCGCTCGGCCGCCTCCACGGTGATGGGCTCGATGTACGTTCGGTGGGCGAACTCGGGGTCCGTCATCACGGTGGCTGGGTTGCTGTTGAGCAACACCACCTCGACGCCTTCGTCCCTCAGTGCCTTGATGGCCTGGGTACCGGAATAGTCGAACTCGACGGCCTGCCCGATGACGATCGGGCCCGAGCCAATCACAAGAACCTTGCGGATATCGGTACGCTTTGGCATCGGGCGCCCCCCATACCAACGTCCGCCGCCACATGCACGCGGCGCGTGCAACGGCGCGTCAGAACCGGTCGTCCGCCCGCTCGGGGACCGGAGCACGGCGGGCTCTGGTACGCTCCCGCGCCTCTCGGAGGTCCCATGCGTCGCTGGTCCCTGGCCCTGCTCGTCTCCCTCGCTTCCCCCGCCTTCGCGCAGGCGCCCGAGGCCGCGCCCACCGCGCCCACGCCTGTGGCCGCCGAGCCCGCGCCTGCGCCCAGCCCCGCCGCCGCTGAATCCGCCGCGCCGCCGCGCCCCGCGCCGGCACCGCGCAAGGCCCCCGCTGCGCCGAAGGAATCCGCGCCAAAGGAGGCCACTCCCAAAGAGGCCGCGCCTCGCGCCGCGCCCACCGCCGCGGCGAAGGAGCCGCCGCCCCCGCCGCCTGTCCCCACCCCTCCCGCGGGTGAAGCGCCGGAGCCGGACGACGCCCAGACAGAGATTCGTCAGGAAGCGCGCTTTCTCTTCCAGAGCCTCTTGAGCGGAGATGTCCGCAACGCCGCCGCCGAGCTGACGTACCCGTTCCAGCTCGAGGACAAGCACATCGGCACGCCCGAGGAGCTGGTGCAGGCGTGGGTGAAGCAGATCCGCCTGAAGCGCACGGACCTCGTCACCCTCTATGACATCGAGGTGATGACCCTGGCCGACATGGAGAAGAAGCACGGCAAGGCCCCTGCCCGGCTGGGGCTGGACCTGCGCAACACCAAGGACGTCTGGGTGGCGGTGGGCAACCTCTCCGGCCACGCCGCCATCTTCCTCTTCCGGGACGGCGGCGATCAGTGGCGAGCGTTCGCCTATACCGACTGAGCAAGCCGTTCCGAGCGTGAGCGCTCAGCGCTACTCGTGAGCGCTCGGCTCTACTCGTGAGCGCTCAGCTCAACGCAGCGACGAACTCGCCCAGCCGCGCGAGCCCCTTGCGCAGCACCTCGCGCGAGGTGACGAAGCTCATCCGCACGTAGCCCGGCGCGCCGAACGGATCTCCCGGCACGGCCGCCACGCGGAAGTCGTCCAAGAGGATCTCCGAGATGCGCATCGAGTCGCCCACCGGCGCGCCCTTGTAGCGACGCTGAGCCAGGCCGCGCACGTCCGCCAGGGCGTAGAAGGCGCCCTCGGGCATCCGGCAGCGCACGCCATCGAGCGCGTTGAGCCCCTGGACGAACAGGTCTCGCCGGGCCTTGTACTCGGCCACCATGGCGGAGATGGTGTCCGAAGGCCCCTGGAGCGCGGCCACCGCCGCCTTCTGCGCGATGGACGAGGCGTTGGAGGTGGACTGGTCCTGCACCATCGTCATGGCGGCGATGAGCGGCTTGGGCCCCGCCACGTAGCCGATGCGCCAGCCCGTCATCGCGTACGACTTGCTCAGGCCGTTGGACACCACCAGCCGCGGAATGAGGTCCGGCGCCACGTTGCCCAGGTTGAGGAACTGGCCCTCGTACAAGAGCTTCTCGTACATGTCGTCGCTGACGATGAGGCAGTCATGGCCGCGCACGGCGTCCGCGATGCGCTCCAGCGTGGCGCGCGAGTAGACGGCGCCCGTGGGGTTCGCCGGGCTATTGAGGATGATGGCGCGCGTGCGCGGCGTGAGCGCGCGGCGGATGGCCTCGGGGTCCGGCGCGAAGCCGTCTTCCTCTCGCGTGGGGATGATGACGGGGCGCCCGCCCGCCAGGTGCACCATGTCCGGGTAGCTCACCCAGTAGGGGGCGAAGACGATGACCTCGTCGCCCTCGTCCAGCAGCGCCTGGAAGGTGTTGTAGAGGCCCTGCTTGCCGCCCGCGGTCACCAGGATCTGATCCGCCGCGAACTTCAGCGCGTTGTCCTTCTCCAGCTTCTGGCGGATGGCCTCGCGCAGCTCGGGGATGCCGGACGTGGCGGTGTACTTGGTGAAGCCGCCCTTCAACGCGTCGATGGCGGCCTGCTTCACGAAGTCCGGCGTGTCGAAGTCCGGCTCGCCCGCCGCCAGCACGACCACGTCCACGCCTTGGGCCGCCAGGGCCTTGGCACGGGCATTCAGCGCGAGGGTGGCGGACGGCTTGATGGCCTGGAGCCGGCGAGCGAGTTTCATGCCCCGTGCCTAGCGCGGAGCGATGGGCCGGACAAGCGTTCGTGGTGCGTTACGTCTTGCCGGCAAACTTCGCCTTCAGGCGCGCATTCACGTTGTCGGGAACCAGTCCGGACACGTCACCGCCGAAGGACGCCACTTCGCGCACCAGCTGCGAGGAGATGTAGAAGTAGTCCTCGCCCGTCATCATGAAGACGGTCTCCACGTTGGGCGCCAGCTTGCGGTTCATGTTCGCGAGCTGAAACTCGTATTCGAAGTCCGACACCGCCCGCAGCCCGCGAACGATGACGCCCACGTTGCGGCTGCGCACGTAGTCCACGAGCAGCCCGTGGAACGAGTCCACTTCCACCCGGCTGTCCTTGACCGCATCGAGGATCAGCTCGCGCCGCTCCTCCTGCGAGAACAGCGGCGTCTTCTTCGGGTTCACCGCGATGGCCACGATGAGCCGATCGAACATCTTCAGGCTGCGCTGAATGAGGCTCAGGTGCCCGTTGGTGAGCGGATCGAACGAACCAGGATAGATGGCGACCGGCATGTGGCCCGGAGTCTCGGACGCCCCCGGAAGTCGGTCAAGCAATGGTCGACGGGGACTCGGCCGGCGCCCGGTAGAAGGTCACCAGCGTGTCCCCGAACCGCCGTTGATCTTCCTGCGTGAGCCCCGCGTGGGACTCGGGCGCCGCCTCGCGCTTGTCGTGCTCCACCACGACCGTGCCGCCGGGCGCCACCACCTTCGCCACGCTCTCCAGCACGGACTCCACCACCCGCGCCGCATAGGGCGGGTCCGCGAAGACGATGTCGAAGCGCTCGCCCTGTCGCGCCAACGTCTCCAGCGCCCGATTCACCGGCTGCGCCAGCAGCGTCGTCTGGGCGGTGAAGCCCAGGTGCTCCGCGTTCTGCCGGCACAGCGCCTGGGCCTCGCGGTCCTGATCCACCATCACCAGGTGGCCCGCGCCCCGAGAGAGCGCCTCCAGCCCGAGCGCGCCCGTCCCCGCGTACAGGTCCAGCACGCGCTGGCCGTCCAGGAACTGGCCCAGCATGTTGAAGAGGGTCTCCCGGACCCGGTCCGCCGTGGGGCGGATGTGCTGCGATGTCGCCTTGGGGCCCGCCAACGAGCGTCCCCGGGCCGTGCCCGCCACGATGCGCATGGCGCCCTTCTAGCTCAGTCGCCGCGGTCGTTCGCCAGGAACGTCATGGACAGCCCACCGCTGCGCGTCGCGCCGAGCGCGGCCATCGCCTCGGTCGCCTCGGCGAAGGACAGCGCCTCCAGCTTCTCGCGGGCCGCGGGCTCCAGGGCGGGCAGTTGCTCCTCCAGCACGCTGAGCAGCTCGCCCGCCGGCAGTCCGGCCGCGAGGGCCTTCGCCTCCACGCCGTCACGGACCTCCGGAGGCCACGCGCCGAGCGCCAGCCGTTGGAAGGGCCCCACGCAGTCCACCTTGGCCACCCCGGCCGCGACATACGTCGGCAGAGCCCGAGGAATGCCTGCGGAGACGTCGCCCACCGTCACACGCGAGTCGTGGCTGGCGGCCAGCTCCACCAGGCGCCGCACCATCGCGACATCCGGCTCGGCGCCCCCCAGCGCGGACTCAGAGAGCCGCACGAAGCGCACCGGGACCTTCCACTGCCGCAGGCCCTCCAGCAGCGTCTGGCAGCTCTCCAGGGCGTCCGCGCCGGCCGGCGGCGTCAGCTCCAGGGACAGCTCCCGCTCCAACAGCGGGCCCGCCAGCGCGTTCACCGCCTCGATGGCCACGTAGGAGTCGAGCCGCGACAGGTCCAACGACACGAGCGCGAAGCCCGCATCCACGACGCGGAAGAGGCCCTCTTGGAGGCTCGACAGGGCCGCGGCGTCGGTCGCCGTCACGCGGATGGGGCCCGCCTGGAGGAAGAGAGGCCGGGCATGCCCTGCCTCGGAGGCGGTCTCGTGCACCGCCGCCACGAAGCGGTCGGCCGCGCCTCGATCCGCGAGCGGGTGCGGACACGCCAGCCCCAGCACGGAGTCCTCGGCCCGAGCCGCGGCCAGCAGGCCCGGCAACGCGCCCTTGGCCTGCACCGGGAGGCACGGCAGCGCGACGGGGACGGACGCCAACGCCCGGATCAACTCGCGCGGGTTGAGCAGGGGCACGCGTGAGCCGGAGCCCACCCGTGCCACCGCGTTTCCCGGACGCAACGACAGCACCTTGTCCAGCACGCTCATGAGGCGCCGAGAATCATCCGCCCGCAGCGCATTGTGCAAGGCGAAGCGTCCGCGAGCGTCACCTCCCCCACTCCATTCCTGGCCGGAAGGGCATCCCCCTCCAGCGCCAGTCGGAGGAGGCCATGAGGCGGATCCGTCAGTGGACCTCACCCAGGTGAGCGTACGTCTCGCTCTCGATCTGGATGGTGGTGTGGTCGATGCCGAAGCGATCGAACAGGTCGTGCTTCACCGCGGAGAGGATCTCATCGTTGTTGCAGACCATGGGGTCCAGCACGACCAGGTGCGCGGACAGCGCGTACATCCCGCTGGAGATGGTCCACACGTGGAGGTCATGCACCGCCTGCACGCCGTTGACCTTGAGCATCAACTCGCGAATCTGGGACAGGTCCACGTGCGACGGCACGGCCTCCAGCAGCACGTCCACCGCGTCCTTCACCAGCCGCACCGCGCCCACGACGATGACGAGCGAGATGACGACGGAGATGAGCGGATCCACCGCGTACCAGCCGGTGAGCGCCATGATGCCGGCGCCAATCAACACGCCCACCGAGGACAGCGTGTCCCCAAGCACGTGAAGGAATGCGCCGCGCACGTTCATCGAGTGCGTCTGATGCAGGAAGCCGAGCGCCGCGAGGTTGGCCACCAGGCCCACCGCCGCCACCACGGCCATGGGCCCGAGCGTCACGGGCGTGGGCGTGTTGAAGCGCTCCCAGGCCTCCTTGAGGATGACCACCGTGATGCCCAGGAGCAGCACGCCGTTGAGCAGCGCGCTGAGGATCTCCATCCGGTAGTAGCCGTAGGTCTTCTTCACGTCCGCCGGACGGCCCGCGAACCACAGCGCCAGCAGGCTCAGCACCAGCGCGGACACGTCCGTCAGCATGTGGCCGGCATCGGACATCAGCGCCAGCGAGTGCGTCAGGTAACCACCCACCGCCTCGGCCACCATGATGGTCGCCGTCAGCACCAGCGCGAACACGAGCCGGCGCCGATCCTTGCGCCGCTCCTCCGCCAGGCCCCCGCGGCGCGGCCCGCCACCATGCCCATGCGCATGGCTGTGCCCGTGCGAATGGTCATGCCCGTGATGGGAATGCGAGTGGCTGTGCTCGTGCCCGGAGCCCGACGCCTCCGGAGACTTCCCTGCATTGCCGGGAATGTGGGGTGGTGTGCTCAAGGGGCAGAGGGGTGCGGACAGCGCGCGGTCGTGGGATACGTGCGGCCCGAATGGACTTCGAGAAGCACCAGAACCTGCACACCATTGTCATGCTGAGGGATGTCATCCGCAAGTGGTGGCAGCTCGAGGTCACCTTCGCGGACAAGCATGGCGGCGTGCAGGACTGGCAGCGCGCGGAGCCTCTCGCTCCGCCCAATGACTTCTGCCGCCACTCGCTCTCCTCGAAGGAGGGGTTGCGGCGCTGTGGCCAGTCGGTGCGCGTGCTCCACGAGAAGTTCAAGGCCAGCAAGGCGCAGCGCCGCGCCCTCTTCCACGACTGTCACCTCAACTTCTGCATCGTAGGAGCGCCGCTCTACATCGGGCAGGACTACGAGGGCTTCCTCTTCGTGGAGGGCTTCGCGCGCCAGCCGCTGGGCCCATCGGACGCCGAGTTCGCCCGCGCGCGGCTGGGCACGCCCATGGAGCGGACGGGCGCCGAAGCGCGTGTCCCGGTGCTGGATGCCTCGGAGCAGCGCAAGCTGGCCGACCTGCTCGAGTTCGTGGTGAGCGAGCTGGCCCGCCAGGAGCAGTCCGTTCCCTCGCTCTCGGCAGAGCTGAGCGACCGGTTCCGCTTCGAGCAGATCATCGGGCGCTCGGGGCCGATGATGGAGGTCTTCCGGTTGATGGAGAAGGTGGCCCACTCGGACTCCACCGTCCTCATCAACGGCGAGTCCGGCACCGGCAAGGAGCTGGTGGCCCGGGCCATCCATCACAACGGGCCGCGGCAGGACAAGACGTTCGTCGTGCAGAACTGCTCCGCGTTCAACGACAACCTACTGGAGAGCGCGCTGTTCGGCCACACGCGCGGCGCCTTCACCGGCGCGCTGCGGGAGAAGAAGGGCCTCTTCGAGGTGGCCGACGGCGGCACCTTCTTCCTGGATGAAGTGGGCGACATGTCCCCCGCCCTCCAGGTCAAGCTCCTCCGAGTCCTCCAAGAAGGTACCTTCCTGCCCGTGGGAGGCACCCAGCTCAAGGAGGTCGACGTGCGCGTCATCGCCGCCACGCACAAGGACCTGGGCGAGCTGGTCAAGCGCGGCGAGTTCCGCGAGGACCTCTTCTACCGGATCAACGTCATCCGGCTGCAGCTCCCCCCGCTGCGCGAGCGCCGCGACGACCTGCCCGTCCTCATCGACCACTTCCTGCGCAAGCACCACCGCCCGGGCCAGCAGGCGCGCGGCCTGGCCCCGGACGCGCTGGGCATCCTCGGCGCGTACACCTGGCCGGGGAACATCCGCGAGCTGGAGAATGAGATTGAGCGGCTGCTGGTGCTGGGCGGAGACCAGGACACCATCCCCGGCGACCTGCTCTCCAGCCGGATCCGCGACGCGGTCGTCCCAGGCGGCGGTCCCTTCGTGGCGCCTCGGGCACACGGCAAGCTGCATGAAGCGGTGGAGGCCCTGGAGCGCGAGATGATCCACCAGGGGCTCGTGCGCACGCGCAACAACAAGAGCCGCCTGGCGCGAGAGCTGGGCATCAGCCGCTCCAACCTCATCTTGAAGATCGCCCGCTACGGTCTCAACAAGGGCCTGCCGGACGACCTGGACGAACCGGACGAGGAATGAGCGCCACGCCGCCCTACTTCCATCAGGACTTCCTCCGCGTACCCGATGGCGCGGACCTGTACTTCCAGGTGATGGGCGAGGGCGAGCCGGGGATGGTGCTCTGCGACGGCCTGGGCTGTGACGGCTTCGCGTGGAAGTACCTGCTGCCGTACCTGGCGCGCAGACACCGCGTGGTCCGCTGGCACTACCGGGGCCACGGCCGCTCCGGCCTCCCCGCTGACCGTGGCCGCATCGGCATGCTGTACACGTGCGACGACCTCGCCCGGGTGATGGACGCGGCGGGCCTGGAGCGCGCCGTCGTCTTCGGCCACTCCATGGGGGTCCAGGTGGCGCTGGAGTTCCACCGGCGCCACGCCGACCGCGTGCGGGGACTCGCCCTCTTGTGCGGCAGCTACGGCAACCCGCTGGATACCTTCCACGACTCCACCCTGCTCAAGCGCGCCTTCCCCACCTTGCGGCGCGTGGTGGAGCGATTCCCTCGGCGCGCCGCCCAGCTCGTGCGCGGGGTGCTCAGCACCGAGGTGGCCGTGCAGGTCGCCATCCAGCTGGAGATGAACCGCGACCTCATCTCACGCAATGACCTGTCGCCCTACTTCGCCCACCTGGCGAACATGGATCCGGTCGTCTTCGTGCGGACGCTGGACTCGCTGGCCGCCCACAGCGCGTGGGACCACCTGCCCCACGTGGACGTCCCCACCCTGGTCATCGCCGGGGAGCGGGACCGCTTCACCCCCGGGTGGCTGTCCCGGCGGCTGGCCGCCCGGGTGCCGGATGCCGAGCTGATGCTCGTCCCCGAGGGCACCCACACCACCCCCCTGGAGGCTCCGGGGAGGGTCGAGCAGCGCATCGAGCGCTTCCTCCGCGAGCGCCTGTCCCTCGGGACGGCCTGTCCGCCCGTCGACGGCCGGGCCACGGGGACTGTACCGGGACGGTAACGAGGCCCATCCTTCCGGGAGGTGGGTCCTCGGGCGGGGAACATCGGGCCTCCCCGTGCCGTTCTCACTGGAATGCCCACCTTCGGCCCGGTCGGTTGCGGGGCAAGCACCCGCGTTCATTGCAGGGGAGTCCCTCGCGGCATATAAGCGCCGGCCTTCCGGGTTCCGGTGAGGTTCGGGAGCACCCGTCCTGGGTGGCCCCATCGCACCTCCATCTTCCAGTTCGGTTCGTATGATTCCTCGCGAAAACATCCGCAATGTCGCCATCGTCGCCCACGTCGACCATGGCAAGACCACGCTCGTCGACCACCTGCTCCGCCAGGCGGGCACCTTCCGTAGCAACGAGGTCGTCGCCGAACGGGTGATGGACTCGAACGACCTCGAGCGCGAGAAGGGCATCACCATTCTCGCGAAGAACACCGCGGTCTCCTACAAGGGGATGCAGATCAACATCATCGACACCCCGGGCCACGCCGACTTCGGTGGCGAGGTGGAGCGCGGTCTGCGCCTGGTCGATGGCGTCATCCTGCTGGTGGACGCGGCCGAAGGTCCCCTGCCCCAGACGCGCTTCGTGCTGAGCAAGGCCCTGGCCATGGGCCTCAAGACGGTGCTGGTCATCAACAAGATCGACCGCCAGGACGCTCGCGCCAAGGACGTGCTCGACCTCGTCTACTCGCTCTACATCGACCTGGGCGCGGACGAGCAGCAGCTCGAGATGCCCGTCCTCTACACCGTCGCGCGCCAGGGTCAGGCGTCCACGGAGCTCGAGGTCCCCGGCAAGACGCTGGAGCCGCTGTACGACGCCATCATCCGGCACATCCCGCCCCCGCCGATGTCCACCGAGCCGTCGCTGCAGCTGCTCGTGGCCAACCTGGACTACGACGACTACGTGGGCCGCCTCGCGGTGGGCCGCGTCCAGGCCGGCCGGCTCGCGGCCAACATGCCCGTCTCCGTCATGCGCGAGGGCGGCAAGGTCGAGCAGGGGAAGATCGTCAAGCTGTACGGCTTCTCCGGCCTGAAGCGCGTGGAGATTCCGGACGCGGGTCCGGGTGAAATCGTCTCCATCGCCGGCATCGAGGCGGTGTCCATTGGCGACACCATCGCGGACGCCGAGAAGCCGGTGGCCCTGCCCCGCATCACCGTGGATGAGCCCACGATGATGATGATCTTCAAGGTCAACGACGGACCCCTGGCCGGCAAGGAAGGCAAGTTCGTCACCTCGCGCAACCTGCGTGAGCGCCTCTACCGCGAGGCCTACCGCAACGTGGCCGTGCGCGTGGAGGACACCGCGACGCCGGACGCGTTCAAGGTCGTGGGCCGTGGTGAACTCGCGCTCGCCGTCATCATCGAGAACATGCGCCGCGAGGGATATGAGCTCACGGCGTCCAACCCCGAGCCCATCACCAAGACCATCGACGGCGTGCTCCACGAGCCGATGGAGCTGCTCTTCTGCGACGTGCCGGAGAACAGCGTCGGCTCCGTGACGGAGCGCCTGGGGCCCCGCAAGGGCCGCATGACGGACATGGCGCAGCTGGGCTCGGGCCGCACCCGCCTCCAGTTCCGCATCCCCGCGCGCGGCCTCATCGGGTTCCGCTCGGAGTTCCTCACCATCACCCGAGGTGAGGGCATCATGAGCAGCCAGTTCGACGGCTTCGAGCCGTGGTTCGGCCACATCCCCAAGCGCGCCAACGGCGCCATCGTCTCGGACCGCCTGGGCGACACCGTGCCCTACGCGCTGTTCAGCATCCAGGAGCGCGGCCAGCTCTTCGTCGCCGAAGGCACCACGGTCTACGAGGGCATGATCATCGGCGAGCACTCGCACCCGTCCGAGCTGAACGTCAACGCGTGCCGCGAGAAGAAGCTCACCAACATCCGCGCCGCTGGCCGCGACGAGAACGTCATCCTCGTCCCGCCCCGCGAGATGGGCCTGGAGAAGGCCCTGGAGTGGATCGCCGACGACGAGCTCGTCGAGGTGACGCCCAAGTCCGTGCGCATGCGCAAGAAGGCACTCGCCAATGGTGAGCGCTACCGCGCCGAGCGCGACCGCAAGCGCGAGGAGCGCAACGAGAACGGGTAGTCACCCGCCTTCGTTGTGACCTCCCGGGGCCGCTCCTTTCACAGGGGGCGGCCCTTCGTGTTTCCTCAGGCGTGCGAGGCGTCCTGCCGCCGCCGGAAGCTCACCGGGGTCTCCCCGGTCCATCGCTTGAAGGCGCGGTGGAAGGCGCTCGGCTCGCTGAAGCCCAGCAGGAAGGCCACCTCGCCCACGGACAGGCGCGCCTCGCCCAGGTAGCGGCGCGCCAGTGCCTCGCGGACCTCTTCCACGAGCTGCTGGAATTGGGTGCCCTCGTCCTGGAGCCTCCGGCGCAGCGTGCGCTCCGAGAGGGCCAGGCGCGTCGCCACGCTGCCCAGGCTCGGCAGGCCGCCCCGGAAGTCCTCCACCAGCAGGCGCCGCACGTGCGCCCCCGTCGACTCGGGACGAGGAGCCTTCGCGAGCAGGGCCTCGGCCTGGCGCTCGAAGAAGGCCAGGAAGTATGGATCCGCCTGCGCGAGCTTCCACCGCGCCACCTCGGGGCGAACCAGCAGCGCGTTGCGCTCTCGACCGAAGCGCACCGGTGCGCCGAACGCGGCCGCGTGTGCCGTCGTGTCCGCGGGCCCGGCGTGCGTGAGGTGGACCTCCACGGGCCACCACGGCTGCCCCGCGATGAGCTGGCCCGTGTGCAGGCACTCCATGAGCAGGTGCTCCACCGCCACCGAGTCTCCGCCCTGCGGCGCCGTGTGCCACGCGAGCTCCAACGCCACGAGGTCGTCCACCTGCCCTCGCTCCCACGTCCACGCGCTCGTGCACAGGCGACAGAAGCGACCCAGGCGCGCGAAGGCCTCGTCCAGGTCCGGGCTCACCGCGCACGCGAAGCCCAGCACGCCAAAGTGCTCGCGACCGCCCATGCGGGCAACGTCCAGATGGAACAGCGGCCGAGGTGCCCGGCGCGCCACCTCCTCCCACAGCTCCAGGTAGCGCTCCACCGCCACGTGCACCGAGTCCGGCGACTCCACGGGGGCACCGTCAAGCAGCGCGAGCTCAGCGGGAGCCATCCCCACGGCACGCGAGGCCTCCAACACAGGGCGCAGGACGCGGAGAGAGACGAGGTGACTCACGTCCCCGGTTATATCGCCCCGCGCCACCCTCGCGCGCGCAGGGAGCCCCTCGCCACGAGGGCCGTGGCCGCACGGGTCAATCCTTTGTCCGGAGCCATCACTGCCCCGAAGCCGCTCGCTTCGTAGGTTTCGGGCAGCGGACTTCCTCGCTCCTGGAGCCTCCCCATGCCTGCCTCTGCCTTCACGCGTCCCATCCTCGTCCTCGGAGCCACGGGAGGCTTTGGCCTCGCCGTGACGCGAGCCCTCATCGCCGCGGGAGCAAGGGTGCGAGCGCTCGTGCGCGACGAAGCGCGGGCCCGTCGAGCGCTGGGCGAGGACGCCCCCCGCGTGGAGCTGCGAGTCGGTGACGCGCTCCAGGCCGCGGATGTGTCGCGCGCCGCGGAGGGATGCAGCCACCTCGTCCATGCCATCAACGTGCCCTACCCCGAATGGGACACGGTCATGGAGCGCGTCACCACGAACGTCATCGCCGCCGCGCGAGCCCAGCGCGCGACCATCGTCTTCGCGGGCAACGTGTACAACCTGGCCCCGCGCTACGACGTCCCACTCTCGGAGGCCCATCCCGAGGGCCCCATCACGCACAAGGGACAGCTGCGGATGCGCATGGAGCACGCACTGCGAGACGCCACGCAAACGGGCGACGTGCGCGTCCTCGTCGTCCGAGCCAATGACTACTTCGGCCCCACCGTGCGCAACGGCGGCGTGGATCCGATGTTCCTGAACGCGCTCGCGCGTAAGCCCTTGCTCACGCTCACGGACCCCTCTCGAGCGCACGAGATGGCCTATGTGCCCGATGTGGCCCGAGCCACCGTCGCGCTGATGGGCCTGACGGATGGCCCCGCGTTCGACGTCGTGCACGTGCGTGGCTTCGTCACGCCCACGTCCCGCGATTTCCTGGAAGCGGTTGCGCGTGTGGCCGGAGTCCCCGCGCGCGTGCGCCGGCTGCCGTGGTGGCTGATCCGATTGGGCGGGCTCTTCAACGGCATGGCTCGCGAGGTGGTGGAGATGCGCTACCTCTTCGAGAACACCCTGCTGCTCGATGACGCGACCTTGAAGCGGCGCGTCCCGGACTTCACGTACACGCCCCTGGAGCAGGCCCTCCGAGACACGCTGGAGAGCTACCGTCACCACGCCTCGCGCGCGTGAGCAGCGCGGACCTCAGAACGTGTACTTCACGCGAGGGAACACGGCGAACGTCATGATGTTCGGCCCGAAGATGTAGCGACCCATCAGGTCCGCGCCCACGGAGAAGTGGTCGAACGACGTCGCATACTCCAAGCCCACCCCCGCGCCCGCGTTGAAGGCATTGGTGGCGCGGCCGGGATCTCCACCATCCGAGTCCACAGGAGATGGATCCAACCGCGTGTAGCCCGCGGCGATCTTCGGCGTCAGGTAGAAGCGATTGGCCAGCCGCAGATGGTACGCGGCGGTCAGGTCGCCAAACGTCACGGTGAAGTTGTCCGACAGCGAGCAGATGTCGGAGTTCGGCAAGAAGCCGGCGAAGCAGTTCGCGGCGGACGAGCCCAAGCCGAAGTGCGCGCCCAACGACAGGCGCTCGGTCAAGTCGTAGCCAATGCCGAGCTGCAGGTACGACTGGGCGTTCGAATAGGAGTTCTCGCCGCCCACGGTGAAGAAGACGCCGACATCCGTCTCGGTGAAGAAGCCACGGCGCGGCTTGAACTCCACACCCTCGGGAGGCGTTTCCGCCAGGGCGGGGACGGACAGCGCGAGCGCGGCCAACAGCAAGGACTTCTTCACAGGGCCTCCCGTCTAACGAGCCCTCCCGAATCCTCCGGAAGCAGCGCGAGACGTTAGTGATGCCCCGGGCCACTCGGCAATGTCGGCCCAGGGCGAAACCGGCGAGGTGCGTTGCGTCCCCGCCACTCGCGACGAACGGAGGTGTTCAGCCCTCGCCCCCGCCACCGGCATCCGTGCCCGCGGGCGAGAACAGCCAGGGGTACGTCACCGACACCACGCCGCCGCCCTTGGGCTCGGGGAACTTCCAGCGACGGATGCGCGCCAGCATGCAGTTCTCCGCCGAGGTGCTGCCCAGCGTCGACTCGGAGACGGACGCATCCGCCACCGCGCCCGTCGGGTCGATGGTGAAGGCCACCGCCACCTTGCCCGCGAGGCTCGGGTTCTTGTTCAGCTCGGACTCGTAGCAGTACTTGATCTCCCCCTGGTGGCGCCGGATGACCTTGGCGATGACGTCCTTGTCCAGGCCGCCCACCACCGTCGTCTTGCCAGGGATGACGCGGGTGACGCTCTTGCCGCGCCCGCCCAGGTCGATGCCGCCCGAGCCACCCGCGCCGCGCCCATCCCCCTGGGTTCCCACGCCCCCGATGCCCAGCGCCGTGCCGCCGCCGCCCTTGCCGGTGCCGCGCGTGCCCATGCCGCCCACGCCCTGCGCGTCACCCATTCCCGCGCCGCCCTTGAGCCCACCCAGCGCGTTGTTGATGCCCGTGCCCAGGCCGCCCGGACCGAACACGTCCGACGCGCCGCCCTTCAGGCCCTTGAACGCGCCCAGCAGACCGACCTTGCCCACCACCTGCCGGTCCTTCTCTTTCTTGCTTCGGTCCACCACGGGCGTCCCAGGCTTCGAGGGATCGGCCTCGGCCTTCTTGGCCTCCTCCTTGCCGAACTTGCCCTCTTCGTCCTTCGACTTGGCGCCTTCTTCCACGCCCTGAAGCTGGAGCTTCTTCATCTCCACCTTCTTCTCCGGCGCGATGAGGAACTTCGCCACCCGCTGCTGGGACTCGAAGATGTCATCCGCCGAGCGCGACTCCGTGCGCGGCGTCAGCGTCAGCGCGGCCAGCATCGCCCCCGCGACCATCAGGCACATGACGGTGATCTTGAAGAAGGCGAAGTCACGATCGGACAGCGCGGGCGCTTCGATGGCCGCCGAGGGACGAACCTGCCGGAGCACGAACGTCAGCGCGCCCACCGCCACCTCCGCCCGGTCATGCAACCCGAGCGTGTACACCTGCGCCGCGTCCGCCGCCGCGCTCGCGAGCTGTCCCGCCGCGCGCAGCCCGTCCTTGGTGCGCACATCCCCTTGGCTCGTGACGATGACGCCCGCGCCTGGCGGAGTCCGCAACTCCAGCGTGCCCCCGCGCGCCACCGCGAGGACATGACGGGCGCCCACGCCCGGCACCGGAGCGAGGAAGGCATTGCGTGAGCCCTCACCCACGGTGACCGGCACGCCGTCTCGGAAGTGCCGGACCTCGAGCAGCGTGTCGCCCCACAGCAGCGCGACCTGGAGCAGGTGCGCATCGGCCGTGGGCTGTGCCTCGGCGGGCAGCGGCTCCTGAAGGTGCGCGGGAGGACGAGCCGCGCGCGGTGTCACATCCCGGCGAACCGCGTGGGGCTCAGGGCGACTCCGCGGCAGCGGCGGAGGCGGCGCGTCGAACATGGGCGCGGGAGGTGACGAGCGCGACACCGTCCCGGCCCCACCCAACCCCGCGCTCACCGCGGCGCGATTCCCGCCGCCTCCCCCCGTGACTTGCGCGCCCACGGCCTGCACGCGCGCGGGTGGCACCACCTCGGCCATGGCGGAAGAGGACGGGCGCTGCGTCACCGACCCTTGGAACGCGGTGCCCGCCACCTGCGCGCCCGCGGGAGGAATGGGCCGCGCGGGCTCACCAAAGAAGACCTCGACGCGCGAGCCGCCCACGGCCAGCACATCGCCGGGCTTGAGCGGTGTGGGGATGAGGAGGCGCTCGCCGCGCACCTGCGTACCGCTCTCGCTGCCCAGGTCGATGGCGACCACCGAGCCATCGGCATCCACCTTGAGCATCACGTGCAGGTTGGAGACCCGAGGGTCCTGAATCTTCACCGCCGCCTGGGCGCCCGACCCCACGATGACGCTGTCCGCCTCCAGCACGGCCTCCTGGATGGAGCCGTCCGGTCCGGTGATTCGAAGCGTCACGCCGTTCTTCTTCGCCGCCGCCATGAGGAATCTTCCTTCTTCCCTTCCGCCCGAAAAACGCCCGCCCGTTCATTCACCCGCTAGAGGTTGTCCGCGGACTTCTGCATCTCGGGATCGAAGTTCTCCCGGACCTTGATGAGGCTTTGGAAGTCGGTCTGCTTGCGATTGAGCAGATAGGAGCCCTCCGGCTTGGTGAGCTCGCCCTCCACCGCGACGTCCGTGAAGTCGATGACCGTCTTCTTCCGGTAGACCGTCCGGTCCTCCTCCTGGATGACCTTCACCTCATCCTTGCCGCGCTCCTGCGCGGCCACGGGAAGAGCGAACAGCACGGTTCCCAACACTCCCGCTGCCAGTCGCTTCATTGCAGCCTCCTGTCACTCCATTGCCTGAGACAGCGGGTCGGGCCCGAGGCCCCCGCCGCTTCTTGCAGGGCGCGCACCAGCTCCAAGCCCCCTGAATCTAAGGCCGCCGCTCGCCAGCTTCCACGAGGGGGCCTGGAGGTAGGAAAAAACTTCCCCCCACCGTCACTTCCCCGGGGCCGGCGCCTGCGCGGGAGCGGGGGGAGTCTCGGGCGCATCACCCGCTGGCCCCCCTGCCCCACCGGGAGCGGGCTCCGCGGCCGGGTCCTGAGGCAGGTGCTCCAACACCGAGCCGCCCCCACCCGTGGCCGGAGGTCCTGGCTTCTTCTCCGGATGGGCCCCCTCGGGTGCGGGCGCGGTCTGCGCGGTCGACTTCATCATGTTGCGCAGGCCCTGCGTCTTCGCCTGGATGAGCTGTTGATCCTGCGCGGACGTGGACGGCAATCCCTGACAGCGCTCCAGGAACGCGATGGCCTTCTGCCACCCCGTGCGCTCGGACGCGTAGGCCCAGCCCGCGCCGCAGAGCGCCTCGGGTTGATCCGGGCGCTGCGCGAGCACCCGCTCGAAGGCTTCGCCGGCCGCGAGTCCCTTCTTCGGATCCCTGCCCTTCTGCCCATCCAACGCATAGGCCAGGTAGATCTGCGCCTCTTGCGCGTTCGGCTCCAGCTCCAGCGCCCGCGAGAACGCCCGCTCGGCGCCCGCATAGTCGCGGTAGCTGAGCGCCAGCGCGCCCAGGTTGAGGAAGCCCGGGACGAACTTCGCGTCGAGCGAGACGGCTCGCTGGAACTGAGCCAGGGCCCGGGCCCGGTCATCGAGCTTCAGGTACACCATGCCCAGCGTGTTCGCGATGGCCGGATCCTTGTCGGCGCCCTTGCGCGCGTCGAGCAGGAGCAGCTCCGCGAGGCGGAACTGGCCGCGCTCGTAGGCGATGAGCGCGAGGTTCTTGTAGGCCTCGGGGTGGTCCTTGTGTCGCGACAGCACACGGCGCGCGGTGGCCTCCGCCAGGTCGAACTTCTTGGCCTGCGTGTACGCGGCGGTGAGCGCGTCGAGCACCACCACGGTGTCCTCGTGCTTCGGCGTCTTGAGCGCGCGCACGTAGAGCGCGATGGCCTCGTCCAACCGCCCCTGCTGGCGCTCCAGTCCCCCGAGGTTGAGCACCGAGGGCGTGTGCGCGGGATCCAGGAAGAGCGCCTTCTCATAGGCCGCGCGCGCGTCATCCATGCGCCCCTGGCGCTGCGCGATGACGCCCAGATTGAACTGGGCGTTGAGGGCCTGAGGCGCCTTGGCCAGCGCCTTCTCGAAGCCCGCGCGCGCGGTGTCGAGGTCGCCCGCCTCGTACGCCGCGAGCGCCTCGGCGAACAACGCGTCCGCGGTCTTCTCCGGAGGCGGTGGCGGAGGCGCGGCGACGACGGGCGGCGTGGGCGGAGTCACCACCGCGGGCTTCGCCGTGGCACACGCCAGCGCGCCACACGACAGGCCCAACACGAACCAGCGCGAGCGCCATCCCCACGCGCGAGGAGCCACGAACGGCGACGGGGCGCTCACGGGTGCACCTCCTCATTCGACGCGGTGGGCGCGGGCGCCTTGCCCGCTTCGGGCGTCGGGGGTTGGGCGGGTGGGTTCTGCGGAGGCGTGGCGGCCGGAGCTGGCTCCGCGGGCGTGGTGGCAGCGCTGGCAGGACCGGTCAGCACGCGCGCCACATCCGTGCTGGCGAATGACTCACCGCTGCCGCGATACGTCACGGGCCTCACCGCGGCGTAGACCCCGGGCTTGTAGCGATTGAGCTGCTCCTGGGCCGCCAGCGTCCACTCGCTGTAGAGGCCCAGCTCGTAGGCCTTGTCCAAGCCCTTCTCCAGGGCCTCGGAGGCCTTGTCCTCCAGCGGCAGGGCCAGGTTCTCCAGCTCACCGCGGTACATGGAGAGCTGATCCTCATCGAGGCCCGGCGGATCCGGCGACTCCATGATGTTGCGAGCGAAGTCCGCGTACGCGAGCCCGATGCGGGTGAGCGCCGCGATGCCCCACTCGCCAGAGCCCGTGGCGAGCACCGCCGCGTACTCCTTCTCCAGACGCGCCATCTCCCGCTGCTTGGCCGCGAGGTCTCGGCGGATGGTGCTCACGCGCGTGAAGCGGATGTCCGTGTAGCGCCGCCACAGCGACTCCAGCGTGAGGAACCGGGCATGGCCGTATGCATTGAGCAGCGCGGTGTTCTTCCGCAGCGCTTCAGGCAGCCGGCCCCACGTGCGCAGCAGGTCGTCCTCGGCCCGCTCCATGCCGCGGTAGTCACGCTGCTTCTGGTACGCGAGCAGCTCGCGGTAGCGCGCCAGATAAGGCTGCCCCGAGGCGGTGCGAGCATCCCGCCCATAGTCCTCGATGAAGAGGTTGAAGGCGCGCGCCGCATCGGCCCACTTCTTCTCCTTCTCCCAGACGAGCCCGATGGCGAACGAGACCTGGGGCACGTCCTTGCGGTCCCCGAAGCGACGGATGTACGCGGACCACGCTGCCACTGCCTTCTGCGAATCCCCCACGCCGTCCCACCACACCCCGGTGTTGAACAGCGCGTCGGCCACCCAGGCCCCGGCCTCGTCCACCAAGGTGGCGCGCTCGGAAGCATGGCGCGCGCGCGACTCGGCGGACTCCGGAGGCGTGGTGCTCGCGGGCTCCTCTTTCTTCGCCGCAGGAGCCTTGCCCTTGTGCTTGGACTCCTTCGCCTTGTGGCTCGAGTCGCGCTCCGCCATGGCCGCGTCGTACTCGGCGACGAAGGCCTCGGACATGATCGCGGCCTTGCGGAACTCGGCCACCTTTTCGTAGAGGCCGGACAGCGTGTAGCGCGCCTTCAGGGTGAAGGGACTGCCCGGGTACTCCTTGAGGAAGCGCTCGCCGGCGGTGATGCCCTTGTCCATCTCGCCCGCTTCCTGCGCGATGACCATCACGTAGGTGAGCGCGCGGTCGGCGTTCTCCGAGTGAGGAAACTCCGAGACGAAGCGAAGGAACTCCTCAGCGGCCTTGGCCGGGTTCTTCTCCTTTTTGTAGACGATCTCGTCGACCCACTTGTACTGGCTGCCCTCCACCACGCGCGCGACGCGACCGGTGAAGTCCGTGCCGGGCTTGGACAGCTTCTTGTTCGACAGGAACTTGCGCGACAGCGTGTTCAGCTCGAACCACTCCTGGCGGCTCTCCAACACGTACATCGTGAGGTCGGCCGCGTCGCGCGAGCGCCGCTCCTCCGGGAACTTGTCGATGATCTCCCCGAAGCGCCGCGCGGCATCCACGAAGTGCGCGCGGTCGTAGAGGATGACCGCGGCCTGGTAGCGCAGGTCGATCTCATCCGGGTTGTCTGGATACAGCTTGTTGTACACGTCGCAAGCGGCGACGAGGTGGGACTCGAACCGGGTGAGCTCCTCCTCCTGCTGCTCGCGCGCGTCGCGCTTCACCAGCTTCTGCCGAGCGACGTCTCCCTTGTCCTTCTTCTCGTCGACCTTCTGCCCATCCTTGAGGTCGCTGCGCGACAACTGTCCGCGCTCGATCTTCACCAGCTTGTCGTAGGCGAGCACCGCGTTGTACGCGGCGCTCTTGCGGTAGGCCTCGTTCGAGACTTCGCGCGCGGTGTCGCGGTCCGGAATCTTGAATGCCACCACGGCGTCGTACTCGGCGGCGGCGGCCTCCCACTCCTCGAGCGCCCAGAGGATCTCCGCGTAGAAGAATCGCAGGTTGAACGCCGAGTCCGCGACGAAGTCCGGATTGTCGCTGGAGGCGAACGCGTCCACGTATTGCTTGTAGATGTCGCGCGCGAGCCGGTACGTCTCCACCTGGCGCGTCTTCTGCGCCTCCTGGTGGTACTCCGTCACCATCACCCGCATCGCCTCTTCGGTGACGTTGAAGGCATTGCGCAGCACGGGCGTCTGTCCCGCGTTGGCGCTCCACCAGGGCGCACCGGGGCGGTACAGCTCCACCATCCGCTTCATCTCCTTGCGGACCTGCTGGCGCTGACGAAGTCCCTCGAAGGCACGGACGATGGCCTGCTGATACTCGGGGGCGTTGGAACCCATCGGCGCGTCGTCGATGAGCGTGCGGTACATGGTGATGGCGCTGTCGAAGTGGCCCGCGTCCACGAGTCCCGCGGCCGTCTTCGCGAGCAGCCGACTCTGCCGCTGCGGTGGCGCCTTCGCCTTGAAGTACGCGAGCGCGGCCTCGGGCTGATCCAACTGGACGTAGAAGACCGTCAGGTCGTTGAGCGCCTCGGTGCGCAGATCGCTCAACTCCGCGCCATGCTTCTGCGCGTAGTCCACGACGTCGTGGAGCTTCTTGAGCCCCGCCTCGTAGCCGCCCGGCGTGTTGTAGTCACACCACGCCAGCTTGTAGATGGCGTAGGCGAAGATCTTCGGGACCCCGGAGGCGCGCGCCTTCTCGAAGTTGGCCCGGGCAGGGTCCAACTTGTTCGCCTCGAAGTAGTGATTGCCGAGCTGGATGTACGTGTCCGGCACGAACTGCGACTTGGGGAAGTCGCGGATGAGCTCCTCGTAGCGAGCCACGGCGTCGTCGCGTCGGCCCAGCTCGTAGAGGTTGTAGCCCAGGGAGAAGAGGACCTCGTCGCGCTGCGGATAGTTCGGGTAGTCGCGGAGGATGTCCTCGTAGATGCGCATCGTGTCCGCGCGATAGCGCTCGCTCTCACGATGGTCCTGCCGAGGCGCCTCCACCTTCTCGCCCCGCGCCACGGCCGCGTCGTACGCCTTCTCCGCGGAGAGGAACTGGTTCATCTCCAGCCGGTAGAGGTACTTCGACTTCTCCCAGTACAGCTCCGACAGGCGATACAGCAGCTCCGCCTTCTGCGTGCTGCCGTCCTGGAGCTTGGGGATGAGGCGCTTGAAGCCCTCGATGGCCTCGTCGCGCTTCTTGTCCGCCAGCGCGTCCTTCTTGGCATCGTCGATGCGCGGCACTTCCGCGAACTTCGCCGTCGCGGGCCTCACGCGCGCCGGGCCGCTGCGCACGTCCTCGGGCGCCACGCCCGGCGGAGGAGCCTCGGCCTTCTTCGCGTCGTCCTTGCCCGCGCTGTCCTTGTGAGGGGCCGCGGCCTGAGGCTTCGTCGCGGACGCCCGCCCCGGCTTCGTCGCGGCCTTCCGGGACTGCGCCGCCTCCGCCCCCGCCCCTGTCGCCAGCGCGACCCCCACCGCCAGCGCACCGAAACGCAGCACCACCTTCATGCGAGCTCCCGCCGAGTCACCTGCCCTGGCGCGAAGGCCGCGCGGCCCCACGGGCCAGGGACGACAGAAAGTAGACGCGCCCCCCTCGAATGAGAAGTGGCGCGGGCGCGCGCTCAGCGCTCCGCTTTCTTCGCGGGACAGCCTCGCTTGAGCGTGTACTGGTAGTAGCCAATCTCGTCGATCCAGAACTCGCCCTGGAACTTCCAGTAGTTCCACGCCTCGCCCGGCATCTTCGGACGGTACAGCGACTGACGCGCGAGCAGCGCCCGCTGGTCCACCCCCGCCTGGAACAGGTCCTTCTCATCCAGCGCCGTCTGCACGCGGATGATCTCCGCCTGGTCGGAGAAGGTGCGCAGGTTGTCGTAGGCCTCGTGCAGTCGACTGCGCGCCAGGGTGCCTCCCACCTGGAGCAACGTGCCGCGCACATCCTCCAAGGACGCCACGGTCTGCGTCGCCAGCGCCGTGCCTCGCCATGGGCCCTCGGTCAGCTCGCGCTTCTCCGCGTCCACGCGCTCGAGCATCCGCTGAACCTCGCGGATCCGCTCGTTGTTGCGGATCCACAAGTAGACGGGGCGCGGCAGCCGGCGGTTCTCCGAGGCCACCAGGTTGAAGGCCTGCACCAGCGTGACGTCGTCGCGGGTGAACGGCTCCAGTTGCTTGGCCATGGGACCGTAGTGCGCGTCGAAGGACGCCAGCGTCGTCTTCACCTCGTCATACAGGCACGAGTAGTAATAGACGGTCGCCTTGAGGATCCACGACTCGGGCTGGAAGGCGCCCTCGAACTGCGGCGCGTGCAGGGCCTGGAGGCTGCCGAGCGCACCGCCGAAGTCCTCGTTCTGGAAGCGCGCGAAGCCGTTCTCGAACAAGGCCTGATCCCAGAAGCGCGCATAGCGAGGAACCATCTCGTAGGCCTGCTCCGCGCGGGCATACTCACCGCGGCGATACAGCACGCGCCCGAGCGACAGCATCGCGAGCTGGCGCGTCTCGGGCAGCTCCACCTGGGGCTCCTTGGCGGCCAGCACGTCGTTGAACGCGGAGATGGCCTCCTTGTCGAGCGCCTGAGTCTCCCCCGGGCGCCCCGGGAAGCGCGGATCCGCCAGCACGATGCCCAGCAGGTAGCGCGCCTTCGCGTACACCCGGCTGTCGCGCGGCACCGCCTCCAACAGCGCGCGAGCCTCCTCGAAGCGCATGCGACGCTGGCTCACCGTGCCCACCAGGTAGTTGATGCGCGCGAGCACCTCCTTGGGCAGCGTCACCCATTGGTCGCGCACCTCGTCGGTGTAGGCCTGGTTGAGGATGCTGGGGATGAGGTTCTGCTCATCCAACCGCTGCTGCATGTCCACCAGCCCCTCGATGGCCTTGAGGTACGAGGGGTGCCTGGGGCCCGCGTTGACGATGTTCGCGTAGGTGATGAAGGCCGCCACGGGCAGGTCCTTCTTCGCGAAGGACTGCGCCAGGTAGTACTCGGAGCGGGCCTTCACGTCCGGGGGCGCATCCCCTTCCGACAAGCGAAGGAAGAGGGGCGCGGCGGTGTCCAGGTCACCCGCGTTGAAGGCCGCGAGCGCGCGGTTGTACCCGGAGACGTCCTGCTGCGCGGAGGCCGCGAGCGGCGCCAGGACAGCCAGGAGGCGGAGCAGTCGGGACATGGCGTTCTTTCCCTCGGTCGTGCGCCGGGCCTCAGAAGAGGATGGAGAAGCCAGCATAGAAGCTGACGTTGTTGAGGACGTCCGAGGACGGCTCGGCGACGAGGTCTCGGCCCAGGATGATGTCCTCGCGGTAGTTCTTCTTCGTCTTCGGATCCACGCCGTCGAACTTCTCCACCTTGCAGCCACCGCTCAGCTTCAAGTCGGAGAAGGGCAGGTTGCCCGAGCGCGCGGTCTCCATCGCCTCGAAGTCCGACAGCGAGCAGCCATCCACCTTGTCCACGCGCGCCGTGTAGAGCAGATCGCGGACCTCCATGCGGATGGAGTACGACTCGCCGAACTGGAGCCGGAAGCCCCCACCCACCGAGCCCAGGAACTTGGTGCCCGTGTCGCCGTAGCGCGCGGGCACCTGGAACGTCTGGCCATCCACCTCGTTGGCCACCGCCGGACGGATGAGGTGGCGCGTGGCGCCCAGGCCCGCGCCGCCGCTCAGCACCACGCTGAACTGCGCCAGCGAGTTGTTGAGGAAGGCGAACTTGCCGTACAGCGGCGTCACCTCCACGCCGGCCTGCACGCCCCACTGCAGCAAGAGCGACGAGGCCGCCTGCGCCTGCTCGCGCACCTTGTCGATCAACTCCAGGTTGAAGTGGCTCTCGTCCGAGTACCAGTTGTACTGGCCCGCCACCTGGACGCCGAAGTTCTCTTGCAGGTGGTAGACGTAGTGCAGCGCCGTCCCCACGTGGTTGGTGTACTTGCCATTGAGTTGCACCACTGCCGGATACAGCACGACCTCGTGGTGGCCCTCGTCGGCGAAGCGCTTCTTCTGGACGATGTGGACGTTGACGTTGGGGTCGTAGAGCGGCGCGCCATTGACCAGGCGCTGCTGCGCCGCGTCCGTGGTGCGAGGCCCCTCCGAGGAGAGGTCGGGCGTGTCATCCGCGGCCGCAGGAGGAGGAGCGGGGGTCGGCACGGCCACGGGCGCATCGGGCGCGGGCGCCGAGGCCTCGATGGCGCGCACCGGCGAGTGCTGCATCGCGGGCGTGACCGGGGGCGGGCGCTCCCGAGGCGCGCGCGGCGGCTCGGGCTGGGGGCTCGCGTTGACGGGCTCCGGCGGAATGGCCGACTCGGGGCCCGGCGCGGGCACGGGTTGTTCGCCGCTCGAGACCTGAGCGAGCGCGAGCGCGGGCAGCGCGGTGAACAGGAGCGCGAGGCGCGGGAAGGTTCGCATGGGGCCGGCCTAGAAGGAGAAGGTGTAGCCAAGGTCGAACTGCACCAGGTGCGTGAGTCCGGGGCTCGGGGCGCTCTCACCCGTCTCGCGTCCGGCCTCCCAGTCATCGCGCAGCAGGTTCACCCGGTAGCTGTCGCGGAAGATCCAATCGCGCACCTCCAGCTTCACGCCGTGCTTGTCGAGGATGAAGAAGCGGAAGCCCAGCGCCCCGGACACCACCGGCGCCACGCGCGTCTCGTGGACCCAGAAGTCCTCGCGCGCGCTGCCGCGATCATCCAGCGCGGTCCGGTCGTCACAGACGCCCGCCGTGCGGTCCACCACGTGTGAGCACTGGATGATGGACTGGCGCTTGAACGAGCCCACCCCACCGCCCGCCCAGAGGTACGCCTGGAAGTGCGCCGGGATGTCGGACACCAGGCTCAGCTTCCCGTAGACGGGCGCCCACCGCACACCCGCGACCCCGTGGAAGTTCATCTGCCAGAGGTCCTCCAACTCGTCGGTGATCTTCTTGTCCTGCCGGTCCAGGAAGCTCTCCGAGATGGAGCGCGCCAACCCCGTGTGGCGGCTGGCCGCGTAGCCAGCACGGGCCTCCAGGGCGAGCGTGTCGAAGAGGTTGTAGGCGAGGCCCACGTCGAAGAAGTAGTGGGCCGTCAGGTGCGTCTGCACCGGAAGACCCACCGACAACGACAGCTCCGGATGTCCCGCCGGGCGATACAGCCGATTGCGGACGACCGCCGAGTCGAGGACGCCCTCCTCCTGAGCGGCAGCCCCGAGCGCCGTCAGCGTGGCGAGCAGCGAAGTGAGGACGCGAAACGTGCGTGCTTTCATGGCTCCTGCCCGGCCCGGGGGGGCCGCCGTGTGCGAGAGGCAGAGCCTCCCCCAACGCGAGGCCTGCGTCACCGATCAGGCCTCTTCCGTGGCACAGCGATGTGCACACGCCGCCCCCTCACGGCAAGGTGAGGGCGCCCCGGCTTGCAGGACTTTCCATCCCCGGCCCCCCTCCCGCCCACTGCCGAACGCTTCCGGGTCCTTCAGGGCTGAAAAAACGAACGCCCCGCCCGGCACCCTGGAAGGGTCCGGAGACGGGGCGTCGGTCGCGCTCGAGTACAGACGCGCTGCGTGAATCAGCCGCGCGCGGCCTTGTGCTGCTCGCGCATCGCCACCTTGATGCTGGGGCGAACGTAGACGATGGCGTCGTTGTGGCCCGGGACGGCGCCCTTGACCAGGACGAGGCCCTTCTCCACATCCACCGCCACGACGGACAGGTTCTGGGTGGTGACCTGCTCCACGCCGTAGTGGCCGGGCATCTTCTTGTTCGGGTACGTACGGCCCGGCGTCTTACGCTGACCGATGGCGCCCGGGTGACGCTGGTACTCGTGCGTACCGTGCGTCTTCGTCTGCGAACCCTTGAAGCTCCAGCGGCGCATGACGCCGGAGAAGCCGCGACCCTTGGTGATGCCCGTGACGTCCACGAGCTGGCCCTTCGCGAACATGTCCGCCTTCACGGCGTCGCCCACGTTGAAGCCCGCAGCCTCCTCAGGAGACACGCGGAACTCCTTCAGGTGGCGGCGCGCCGCGGCGTTGTTCTTCTTGAAGAAGCCACGCACCGGCTGGGTCAGCACCTTCTCGCGAACCTCGCCGAAGCCGAGGGTCACCGCGGAGTACTGATCCTTCTCCGGGGTGCGCTTGCCCATCACCTGGCAGGTGTTGACGTCGATGACCGTCACCGGAACGAGGTTGCCCTCGTCGTTGAACACCTGGGTCATTCCGATCTTCTTGCCAATCAGACCCTTCACGTCGTCCTCACAGCGAGCGCCCGTGGCGCTGAAAACCCAATAAAATCAATGAACTGGCCCGCACAGCATCCCACGGGCGCCAGGAAGCGGCGCAAGATAGCAGACACGCCCCCCACGTCAAGCACTACGGGCGGGGTGCCCCCCTCACTGTGCGCGATCCAGACGAGGGTAGAACGGCGCGAGCTGCGCGTCCGCGATGCGCAGGGAATACACCTCTTCGCCCAGAAGGAACAGGGCTTGATCGAGGTAATCCTCCGAGGCCTTCACCGCCTCCTCCTGCGTGGCGATGGATTGATCCAACTCCGCCATGCGCTCGTCGTGGGCGAGCTTGCGTGCCTCCTGCTCGTCCTCCATCTCCAGCAGGCGCTTGTGCGCCAGGATGCCGGCGGCGCCGGGCTGTCCCGGAAAGGGCGTCAGCGCCGTGGCGACCTGATGCTCCAGGTCTTCAATCTCGCGGGCGAGGCGCATCTGGGTGATGCGGTTCTTCTTGAGGTTCTGGCGAGCCACGTCGAGCCGGCTCGCGTCCTGGGTGATGAGTTCCAGGTCCTCCATCTTCTGTTCCATCTGCTTCAGGCCGAACTGGGCGTAGCGGTAGTCGGCGCGCTTGTTGGTCAGCGTCTTGCGCAGCCCCCGGACCTTGCCTTCCACGGAGTCCACGGCCTTCTTCCACTTGGTGACAATCGCCTGGTGCCCGACCCGCTCCTCGTCCTGCTGCGCGAGGAAGTCCTGGAACGCCGCGTCTTCGTCGTTCATCTCCTGCTCCATGGCGCCGAGCTGGTCGCGGCTCGCCACCACGGCCTCCTCGGCCTTGAACACACGGTCCATGGAACGGGGGCAGCCCGGCTTGCCCGGCAAGCGATCGCGCGCCAGGTCACCGAGCTGGAAGATGAGATCGTTGTAGCTCTCCTTCGCCATGGGCGGTTTCATACGCCCAAGGCGCCGGGACTGTCACCGGCCGTGCACGCCTGAGACTCAGGAATCCGCAGGAGCCGCCGCCGCGGCGTCCATGGACAGGGTGGCGAGCGCGCCCTCCGCCAAGGCCAGGAGCTCCCGGGCGCGGTCCTGCTCCTCGGTGCGGTTGAGTTCGCAGACCCAAGCGGAGGACAGGTCCGCTTGTTGCCGGGCCAGCTCGGCGGTGGACTCGTAGCGGGTGGCGGAGACGCGGGCGAAGGCGCCCTCGCGGCGCAACTCCAACACGGTGTCCGCGCCCAGCTCGATGTCCTCAGGGGGAACGGGGAGCGGTCCGCGGCCCAGCGCGGCCAGTCGGGCCAGCAGGCGCGAGGCATGCGCCCGGCAGAAGGCCGCCAGCACCATGAGCCGTGCCCGCACGCGCGCGTCCCCCATGCGCTCCGCCAGCGCCGTCATGCGTCGGGCGGACACGACCTCTGCTTCCCACGCGGCGGCCAGCGCCGCTGCCAACCGCGTATGCCTCGCACCCATCAGCGTCCCTCCCCACCCTCTTCCGAGGGAAGCTAGGAACGGCCTCCTGGGGATTCAACCGAGGGCCCGCTGGACCATCCAGTAGCCACCAGCGACGAGGATGCCAAGCGAGAGGAATCGCACGGTGCGCTGATGCAGCGTGGGGCGGCGCTGAACCATGCGCAGGACGGGCAGCAACACCGCCACCACCGCGGCCTGCCCCACCTCCACGCCGAGGTTGAAACCCAACAGCCCCGACACCACGTCCTGCCCCAGTCCCTGCTCGCGCAGCGCGCTGGCGAAGCCGAAGCCGTGCACCAGGCCGAACAGGAAGGTGACGAGCACGCGGTGCTCGTGGCGCCGCAGCACGAGGTTCTCCACGGCCACATAGATGATCGACGCCGCGATGGCCGCCTCGACCCAGCGGGCGCGGGTGCCGTCCAGCACCACGAACCCCAGCGCTGTCGCCCCCAGCGTCAACGAGTGGGCCACCGTGAACGACGTCACCAGCCACAACACGCGCCGGAACGAGCCACCCACCAGCAACACGGCCAGCAGGAAGGCCAGGTGATCCACCCCGCTGAAGATGTGGTGGATGCCCAGGGAGATCCACCCGCCCAGACCCGAGACGCGCCCGGCCGACTCGCCGGGCCCGGGCAAAATCACGGACGGCTGCGCCGCGTCCGCGAACAACGCGCCCGGCCCCTCGCCTTCGAGGAAGCTGCCCACCACCACCCGGTAGTTGGCTGGCAACACCGCGAGCAACCGGAAGGTCTGCCGCAGCGGACCGGCGGGACACTCGAACGTGGCGCTCAGCTCCACGTAGGCATCGCGCAGCCACGCACGCTGGCCACTCCGGACGCAGGCCTTGCCACCAGCCGTCATCGGCATCGCGTCCCACACGCCCACAGAGAGGGCGGCCGCGCGCGCGTCCAGGTCCGCCTGGGTGAGGGAGCCCGTCGCGTCCGAGGGCACGAGCAGCGCCAGCGTGTTCGCGGTCAGCGTCACCGTCTCCTGGACTCGGGACGCGTCCGCTGCGTCGCGACGGGCCTGGGCATAGAGGATGTCCGCGTCGTGCGCGCGCGCGAGGCTCCCCCACAGCGCGGCCAGCAGCACCATCCCCAGACAGACGTTCCTCATCGCGCCGGAGAGACTGCCCGGCGCGCCCAGGAGCGTCTACTCCTGGATGAAGCGCAGGTGGATCTGCTGCCGGCCGCTCAGCCCCCCGTGGTGCGCGCCGCACCTCGGGCAGTAGAGCGCGCTGTCCCATTCCCAGAGGGCCTGCACGTCCTCGCCACAGCACACCATGGGGATGACGCGCAGGGACTCGGAGTCAGGCGGCATGGGGCCCGGCAGGTCCTCGGGAGGCACGACCACGAAGGTGGGCCGAGGGTTCTGCGACAGCGTCCGCGTCACGTGCGCGAGCTGCTCGTAGCGCACGTGGTTGGCCCAGGCGCGGGCCACGCGCTCGACGTGCACGTGCTGCTCGGTGGTCAGCCACGAATCCGTGGGCGCCTTGTGGCCACAGTACAGGCAGCACCACGGCGGCCCTTCCGAGTCCCCACTCTCGTGCGCGTTCTCGAACGGGAAAAGGGAAGCCAACCGCCGGTGCACGGCACGGGCATCGTACCGACTGGGCCGCGTCTTGAAGGTGCGGCCACACGCCGGGCACTCACGACGCACGAAGCCCTTCTCGTCGCGCGGCAGCTCCAGCCGCGCCACGTCCAGCTCCCGGCTCACGCCCAACCCCGATTGCGCCCCGTGCTGGCCGCCCCCAGCACCAGCGCCACCAGCGAGAACAACAACAAGAGGTGCACCCAGTACCCCTCCGTCGAGCCGCTGATCATCCCCAGTACCCACAGCACCATCAGGATGATGCCCATCGTCCAGTACACGCCTCGCCTCCCCTGCCCTCGCCCGCTCGCGGGATTGACTGGTCGCGAAGCTAGGAATCACCGCTGAGCCCGGCAACACGGTGGGAACGGCCACGCCTCAGGGTGGGAACTTCCCTGCCTCCCCGCGGGCAATCCGCCCACCCGGCCCCCGCCAGAAGTCGCGCAGTGGACGCCGCACGAGGCCCCACGCCCTGGCACACCGCCTGCTTGGCGCCGAGCCTTTGAAGTGGATGGGGCGGCGTGGGCGACACGGGGTCGGGTGTCGGGGAGGGCGTGATGCGGGGCTTGAGATGGGTGGCCATGGCGGCGGCGTTGCTCGTGGGAAGTGGGGCGAGGGCCTTTCCCGTGCTGCCTCCGGAGGAAGCACTCGGTGAGGCTCCCGCGGTGGTCGCGCTGCGCCAGCAGTTGGCCGAGCGCGAGGCGGAGCTGAAGGCCATCCAGGAGAAGCTGCGGGAGGCCTCGGACGACTCGCACTACGCCGACGCCGAGCGCCTGGGTGTGGCGGAGGCCGTCCGGGCTTCCGGACTGACGGCGCGCCAGCAGCGGCGGCTGGCCGTGGCCATCATCCGCGAGGCGGACCGCAACCACTTGGATCCGTTGCTCGTGGTGGCGCTCATCCACTGCGAGAGTTCGTTCAACAACTATGCGGTGTCCACCGTGGGGGCCATGGGCCTCATGCAGGTGATGCCGAATACCGGCACGTACCTGGCGAACAAGGCGGGCTTCCGGCTGGGCCGGCGCACCAACCTGTTCGACGCGGAGACCAACGTGGAGCTGGGCACGGCGTACCTGGCGGACCTCATCCAGCGCTTCGGGACACTGGAGCGCGCGCTGGTGGCCTACAACGCGGGGCCGGGCCTGGCCCAGCGCATCCTGGCCAGGCGGGAGCGGCGGGTGAAGTTCATGGCCGGCTATCCCGCCAAGGTCGTGAAGGAGTTTCGCAAGCTGAAGGCGAAGCAGGCCCGCGAGCTGACGCTGCGCGCGGCACAGCAGACGGATGACCGGGAGGGTTGATGCCTGCGTGACACGTGCTCCGCCCGCTGGCCGACAGTCACGTCGAGTTTGCTGGGTTGGGACTGAACTTCGCCGGAGGCCGGGCGCAGAGTTCGCGCCCGGTGACGGGTGCGTCGCCGGATGCACGGTGTCGTGAAGAGGTCCACGGGAGAGCACAGCATGGCGGGGCTGCAGATTCACCGGGAGGAGGAGGCGGCGGGGAGTGTCACCCTGCGCCTGGAAGGGACGCTCGACGGGCGGACCGCGCTCGAGTTGCGCAGTTCGCTGGAGGCCCTGCGAGAGTGCGAGGTCGTGCTGGACTTCGCACACCTGCGCGAGTTCAAGGACAGCGCGGTGGGCGTGTTGACGTGCGGGCTGGCCGAGCGGCCGGTGCGCCTGCGGGGGCTGGCCACCCACCACGAGCGGATGTTCCGCTACTTCGGGGTGAGCGTGTCGTCCTCCGCCCGCCAGCCCTACTACACGCCCGAGGAAGTCCTCCAGGCGTGAGGCGGCGCGCCCGACCCGGATAGCGGGCGGGCGTCCAGCACCGGACGGCGGGCTCGTCCGGTGTGCCGACCCGGGAGCGAGTGGGCTAGAGTCCGCCGCCGGATGACCCAGCCCGCACGCGTCCTCGCCCCCCTTCTCACTCCCACATCCGCGCGCTCGGCGATGGAGCGGATCGCCGCCCAGCTCGGGCGCGCGGTGCAGGGGAAGCCCACCCAGGTCCAGGATGTGGTGACGTGCCTGGTCGCCGGCGGTCACCTCCTCCTGGAGGACGTGCCGGGCGTGGGGAAGACGACGCTGGCCGAGGCGCTCGCCCGGGCCTGCGCCCTGTCCTTCGCGCGCATCCAGTTCACCGCGGACCTGCTCCCCGCCGACATCCTCGGCGCCCAGGTGTTCCACGCACCAACCGCCACCTTCACCTTCCGCGCCGGCCCCCTCTTCCGGCAGCTCGTGCTGGCCGATGAGCTGAACCGCGCGCCGCCGCGCACCCAGTCCGCGCTGCTGGAGGCCATGGCGCAGGGCCAGGTGTCGATGGACGGCACCACCCTGCCCCTCCCGGCGCCCTTCACGGTGGTGGCCACCCAGAACCCGGTGGACTTCTCCGGCACGTACCCGCTGCCAGACTCCCAGCTCGACCGCTTCCTCATGCGGCTGTCGCTCGGCCCTCCGGCCCCGGACGTCGAGGCGCGGCTCTTGTCGGCCCGAGGCGCCCATGCGCCGCTGGACGCGGTGGAGGCCGTCTGTGGGCCGGAGGAGGTCTCCGCGCTCAGGGCCCATTCCGCGGGACTTCGCCTGGACGACGCGGTGGCGGAGTACGTGGTGCGGTTGGCGGTCGCGACGCGCGAGCATGGCGACATCGAGCGAGGCGCCTCCACCCGTGCGGTGCTGGCGCTCGGCGCGGCGGCGCGGGCTCGTGCGACATGGGAGGCTCGGGACTTCGTCACGCCCGGAGACGTGCGGGCCCTGCTCGTGCCGTGTTGGGCACACCGCGTCCTCTTGCGCAGCGCGGTCCAGGGCGTGTCCGCGCGGGACGAGGCGGCGCACCTCCTCGAGGAGATCGCTCGCAAGGTGCCGGCGCCCCGGTGAACGCCCCCGCCCCTCGCAGCTTCCAGGCCCGCTTGCGCGCGTGGCTGAGACCGCCTCGGACGCTCCGGGTCACCCGGACGGGCCGCACGTATCTCGTGGTGACATTCGGCGTGGGGCTCGGTGCGCTGAACACCGGAAACAACCTGCTGTACCTGCTGCTCGGGATGCTGCTGAGCATGGTCGTGGTGTCCGGCGTGCTCTCCGAGCGCTGCATCGGCGACCTGAGCGTGCGGCGGGTGGGCGCGGACGCGGCCTTTGCGGGCGAGCCCTTCGCCTTCCGATGGGCGGTGTCTCGCAAGAAGGGCCATGGCTTCGCGCTCACGCTGTCCGAGTCGGAAGCCCCTCTCACTGGAGAGGGGCGCGTGGGGCATCTGCCCCCGGGCACCGAGGCCATCGTGCGCGCGGACCTGGGTGCGCCCCGCCGAGGCCCGGTGAGATTGACGGGCGTGCGCGTCACCACGACGTGGCCCCTGGGATTGTTCGCCAAGACGCGCGTGCTCCCGGTCGAGGGGCTTCTGCTCGTCTATCCGCGGCGGAGCTTCGCTTGTCGCGAGCCCGTGACTTCGGAGCTGGGGCCCGCGGGGGAGTCCGGCAATCCGCGCCGCAACGACGGCACCGGCGACGTGGCGGGACTGCGCGAGCTGGCCCCCTCCGAGGACGCGCGCCGCGTTCACTGGCTCAAGAGTGCCTCGCAGGGGAAGCTGCTCAAGGTCGAGCGCGAACGCGAGGAGCGCCGCACGTACCAGCTCTCCGTGGAGGCAGGACTGGGCGGAGACACCCTGGACCGCCGCTGCGAGGAAGTCGCGGCCCAGGCGCATCGGCTGCTCGCGGACGGCCATGAAGTGGGCCTCGATGCGCCAGGCGCGACCTTGAGGTCGGCGACGGGAACTGCGCAGGAGAAGCGCATCCTCCAGACCCTGGCGTGGCTGGGCTTCGAGAACGTGCGGACCTCGGAGGCCGCATGAGCGCCGACCTGCTGGGACGTAGGGTGTTGCGACATGCCCTCGGCCTCGATGCGCCGAGCGCGACCATGCGTCCCGCCGCGGGCATCACCCGAGCGGTGTGCGTCTTCCAGCCAGTGGCGCGGCGGGGCTTCGAGGGCGTGCGGACCTCGGAGGCCGCATGAGCGCGCGCCCGCTGCGACTCCGGCTGCTGCTGCGGGACCTGGGCGCTGGCGCGGCCTTCGCCTCCATGGCGGTGTCGGGGCAATTGCCGCTTTGGACCTTGGGCCTGTTTGGCCTCGCGCTCGCGCTGGCCCTGCTTGGAAAGCGCGTGTTCGCTCGGCGCGCGAAGCTCACCGCGGTGCTCCTCCTGGGCGTGGCCGCGGTGCTGGCGCTCCAGGTGACGTCCGGCGCCATGAACATGGTGGTAGCCGCCTGCTCCTTCGCGGGACTCATCGCCGCGCATCGCATGCTGTCGCAGCCGGACGCGACCGCGGACGGGCAGACGAACCTGGCCGGCCTGCTGATGGTCGCGGGCGGCGCGGCACTGTCCGGCGACATGGTCTACGGCGTGTGCCTCATCGGCTTTGGTGTGCTGTCCAGCCTCGCCCTCGCGCTGGGCGTGGTGGAGGGCGCGGTGCCGGAGGGCGAACCCGTTCCGGTGCGCGGCGTGTTGCGCCCCCTGTCGAGTGGACTGGCCTTCGCGGTCGCGGGTGCCGTCGCGTTCTTCGTGCTCTTCCCCCGTCTGAACTGGACGGTGGTCGGCCCCCGCGCCGCTCCCGGCCTGGGCGCCGCGACGGCCGGGTTCTCGGACACGGTGCGGCTCGGTGGCGCGGGCACCATCAAGGGCAACCCGCGCGTGGTGCTGCGCGCGACGCTCACGCCGGATCCAGAACTCGACGCGCTCGGGGCGTACTGGGTGGGCCGCACCTACGACACGTTCGACGGGCAGGAGTGGACCAGCGTCGGCGCGCCGCAGAAGAGCGGAGAGAGCATTATCCTCCGCCCAGGGAGCGAGACCCTGGTGCATCAACGCGTCGAGTTGCTGCCCGCATATGGCGGCCGCACGCTCGTGGCGCTGGAGATGCCCGCCCGGCTGGGCAACGCGCTCGTGCATACCGCCATCGGCACGCGACGCACCGTCGTGCAGCGGCTGGGCGGCGGCGAGGTGCGCTTCGTCGAGTCCGGCATCTCCTACACCTACGAGGCCTACAGCCTGCCTCCCAACGCGGAGGAAGGCTCGACGGGCAAGCTCGCGCGCGCGGAGCGCGACCAACTGTTGGCGCTGCCCGAGGGCTTGGATCCACGCGTGGCGCCGCTCGCGGCGAAGGTGCTCGATGGCGAGCGTGAGCCACTGGCCGCCGCGCGCAAGCTCGCCTCGTGGCTGCAACGGGAGTACGGGTACACGCTGGAGCTGAGCGGCGAGGTGGCAGATCCCGTCGCGGACTTCCTCTTCACGCGCAAGGCGGGCCACTGCGAGCACTTCGCCACCGCGCTCACGCTGATGTTGCGCACGCAGGGCATCTCCGCGCGACTGGCCACGGGCTTCTTCGGCGGCGAGCGCGTGGACGGCGCCTATCTGGTGCGCGCCGGAGATGCCCACGCATGGACGCACGTCCTCGTGCCCGGGCGCGGCTTCGTCACGGTGGATGCCACGCCTCCGGCGCACCGGCCCACCCAGTCCTCGGTCTTCGTGCAGCGCATCCTCGCGCTCTATGAGGCCCTGGAGTCGCGCTGGCGCAACTCGGTCGTCGACTACTCGTTCCGGGATCAGATGGACGTGGCGCGCGCGCTGGTGCGCCCGCCGCGTGGCAGCGAGGAACGCACGCCCAGCCGGCTGCCGCCCTTGCGCGCCTGGGTGACGGCCGCGCTCGTCGCCGCCGTCGTGTATCGCGCGTGGCGCGCCCTCTCACGGAGGAAGCGGCGCGTACGGCCCATGGAGGCCACGCGATTCGTGGACGCGGTGGAGGCTCGGCTCGCCCAAGGCGGTCCGCCCCGCCGACAGGGCGAGGCACTGGAGGAGTTCTCCGCGCGCCTGGAACGCGAAGGCCATCCGATTACCCCCGTGCTGACGCCGCTCACGCGCCGCTACCTGGAGGCCCGCTTCGGCGATCGGCCCCTGGCGGCGGGCGAAGCCGCGCGCATGCTCGAGTCCCTGCACCGCGCGCTCGAGGCGGACGCCGCTCGGCGCCGCGCACCCTAACCCCGCGTCGCGCATTCCCGCCCGCCCGCTGAGCCCGAGCGCACGCACGCCCTGGGCTCACGCGAACGGCCCATGAAAAAGCGTGGGCCCACGCATGCGTGCCCGATTAGGCGTTCCCATATTGGGACCACGCCGCGAAGCGAAGCCGCGCGGGTCCCGCGTCCCACTCACGTCCCGACGAATCGTCGGCACACGTGCACCGGAGGCCACTTGCGGACAGACGCGCACGTTTTGCAGCCCCGTGTTCGAGCCTTCCCCGCGCTCGGGCCGTAACGCTTACCGACCCATCTCGTCGCACCGGGCCAAGCGACCGCCAACCCCCCGCAGTCACGAGGGAAAGAGCGTTCCCTCCGCTGGCATCCCGGTTGCTCCACCCAACCCGTTCCGTCGTCACGGCGAAGAAACCCGCCGCATCACCTCTGGGCCTCCCACGCGAGGCCGCCACCGGGAGAACTCACATGCAGGCCTCGACCGAGCAGTCGTCCAACTCTGGCTCCTTGGCGATGTACCTCTCGGAGATCAACCACTACTCCCTGCTCACGGTGGAGCAGGAGCAGGCCCTGGCCCGAGACTTCATCAAAGGCGACCTGTCCGCGGGTCACCGGCTCGTCACCTCCAACCTGCGCTTCGTGGTGAAGGTCTCGTACGAGTACCGCTCCTACGGCATCAAGATGTCGGACCTCATCCAGGAGGGGAACATCGGCCTGATGAAGGCGGTCCAGAAGTTCGATCCGGACAAGGGCATCCGCCTCATCTCCTACGCGGTCTGGTGGATCCGCGCGTACATCCAGAACTACATCCTCAAGAGCTGGTCCCTGGTGAAACTCGGCACGACCCAAGCCCAGCGCAAGCTGTTCTTCAGCCTGGCGCGCACGCGCCGCGAGCTGGAGAAGTTCGGCAACGGCGACGCCGTGGTCAACGTGGAAGAGATT